>JBOHKD010000296.1:0-2595 GCA_050728895.1 Aestuariivirga sp. | reverse complement strand
AACCTCATTATTACCTATTGGCGCGACATTCCCTCGGCGGTTTCGGTGAAGGCCGGCCGCAGGGAAGAAAAGCGCATGCTGGCCGACCGCTTCCAGGAAGCCATCGACATGGCCGCCATGCGGGGCGATGCCACGGATACGGATTCCTATCTCGCCGACTGGCGCCGGGCCGATCCGGTTCCCGTGGGCGAGGATCTGGCGGCCGAAGTCGAAAAAGCCAAAATCGAACTAGAAATCGCCTATAATAAAGACAAACTCAAAGCCCTCATCGCCAACGGCGGGAAAGCGTAAGTATCCATGACTCACACAATCGTGGCTTCCGCCACCCGCCAGCACATCATCGGTTTCGACCGGCCCTTCACGGTAATCGGCGAGCGCATCAATCCGACGGGCCGCAAGAAACTTGCCGCCGAAATGCAGGCCGGGAATTTCGAGACGGTAATCAAGGACGCGCTGGCCCAGGTGGCGGCGGGCGCCCATATTCTCGACGTGAACGCCGGAGTGACGGCGGTTAACCCCAATGAAACCGAGCCGCCGTTGCTGCGCCAGACCATCGAGATCGTGCAATCGCTCGTCGACCTGCCGCTGTGCCTCGACAGCTCAGTCACCTCGGCGCTCAAGGCCGGTCTTGAAACCGCCAAGGGCCGGCCGTTGATCAATTCGGTCACCGGAGAGGAAGAGAAGCTCGAGGCTATCCTGCCGCTCGTCGCCAAATACAATGTCGCGGTGGTCGCCATCTCCAACGATGAAACGGGGATTTCGGAAGACCCCAACGTGCGCTTTGCCGTGGCTAAAAAGATCGTCGAGCGCGCCGCCGATTTCGGCATCAGGCCGCACGATATCGTGGTCGATCCCCTGGTGATGCCGATCGGCGCCATGGGAACAGCGGGACAGCAGGTGTTCCGGCTGGTGCGGCGCCTGCGCGAGGAGTTGAAGGTGAACACCACCTGCGGCGCCTCCAACGTTTCCTTCGGCATGCCGAACCGCCGGGCGCTTACCGGCTATTTCCTCGCCATGGCGGCGAGCCACGGCATGACTTCGGCCATCATGAATCCGCTGCATGACGAAGACATGCACGCGATCTATGGCGCCAATGTTCTGAACGGCACCGACAAGCATTGCAAATTCTGGACCAACAGATTCCGCGAAATGACGGCGGCTCCCTCCAAGGCCGCCCAAGCCGCGGGCGAGATTTCGTCGAACGCCGACATCGAGGCGCGCCGCAAGGCCCGCGAGGAGAGACGGCGGAGAGGATAGCAGATCCTCATGCTGAGGTGCGACCCCGGACTTGATCCGGGGAGCTTCGAAGCATCAATTAGAGTATAATCTCCGCCCGCGACCCTTCGAGGCACCGCTTTCAGCGGTGCACCTCAGGGTGAAGGAAAATGAAGGATGACTATCAACGAACCCCTCATCGTCTTCACGCCATCGGGCAAGCGCGGGCGTTTTCCCTTGGGAACACCTGTGTTGCAGGCGGCGCGGGCGCTGGGCGTCGACATCGACTCGGTGTGCGGGGGCCGCGCCATTTGCGGGCGCTGCCAGGTGAACGTGGGCGAAGGCGAATTCGCCAAGCACGCCATCAAGTCATCGGCGTCGCATCTTTCGGAATTTTCCAAGGTTGAAGAACGCTATCAAAAACTGCGCGGCCTCGGCACCGGGCGCCGGCTGTCCTGCCAGACCAAGCTCCTCGGCGATGCCGTTATCGACGTACCGCCGGAATCCCAGGTCCACAAGCAGATCGTCCGCAAGGAGGCCGATACCCGCGTCATCGAACTCGACCCCTGCACCCGCCTTTGCTTCATCGAAGTCGAAGAGCCGGACATGCACAAGCCGTCGTCCGATCTCGAGCGTGTCTACCGCGCTTTGAAGGAACAGTGGCAGATTGAAAATCTCTCCTGCGATCTGGCAATCATCGCGGACTTGCAGAAGGTGCTCCGCAAGGGCGAATGGAAGATCACGGCCGCTGTTTACTCACGCGCTCCGGGCGGCGGCAATCGCCTTGCCGCCATCTGGCCGGGCTTCCACGACAGGCTGTTCGGGCTGGCCGTCGATGTGGGCTCGACCACCATCGCCGCCCACCTCACCAATCTTTCGACCGGCGAGGTTGCCGCTTCCGCCGGGCTGATGAACCCGCAGATCCGCTTCGGCGAGGATCTGATGAGCCGGGTTTCCTATGTGATGATGAACCCCGGCGGCGAGAAGGAAATGACCGCCGCCGTGCGCGAGGCGCTGAATACACTGGCGGCCGAGGTCGTCACGCAGGCTTCAATCGAACTCAGCGATATTCTGGAAGTCGTGCTGGTCGGCAATCCGGTGATGCACCATCTTTTCCTCGGCATCGATCCCGTGGAACTGGGCGGCGCTCCCTTTGCCCTGGCGACGGGCTTGCCCATTACGGTTCAAGCGCGCGATCTCGATCTCAAGCTCAATCCCGGTGCGTGGGCCTATGTGCTGCCCTGTATCGCCGGCCATGTGGGGGCCGATACGGCCGGCATGGTGCTGTCCGAGGCGCCGCATGAGTCGGATGAGATCATGCTGGCGGTGGATGTGGGCACCAATGCCGAAATCGTGCTGGGCTCCAAGGCGCGCCTCCTT
>JBOHKD010000295.1:0-2615 GCA_050728895.1 Aestuariivirga sp. | reverse complement strand
CTCGATCCAGGCCAGGGGCATCGACGCCACCATCGTCATCGAGCAGGAATTGCCGCCCGAGCTGCAGGGCAAGAATGTCTCCACCGAGGGGGAGGCTAGCCTCCGGGGTCATCTCGCCAATGAGACGGACGGTGACGAGGGCGGCGGCTCTTCGGCCTATGTGCCGGAAGACCGCACCAAGGACTTGCAGCTTAAGGCGGCTATCGACTTGCTGCACGGCGTCAAGGTCGTCACCAATGTCAAGCCGAAGGAAACCACCTCGGCGGTTGAGGGTGCTGGCAAGACGACCTCACCCAACTGAAAATAAAGCTAACAGGTCGTTAACGCTTGCCCCCCAAATTCGATTCGAGACGAATCAGGAGGTAAAGCGGCGATGCCCCGGGACGAACTGCGCCAACCCTTGCGCAAGCGAAGCAGGGCCGAACGGCTTTGGGCGAAGCAGCCCGGCGCCCTGCTGCTTGCGTCTCTGTTGGCGGCCGCGTTCTATGCGAGTTTTGCCGCCTGGGTCGTGCGCATTCCCCATGAGCTGGCGGGAGAACCCGTCGTCACGGCTTCTATTCCGCCGGTCGAGGAGATCAAGACCGCTACCATCGAACCTGCCGCCGTCTCTCCGGAAGAACAGCCAGCCGAGGCCGAGGCCGAGAATGAGGCTGTCGCCCAGGAACAAGCCGTGGAGCCCGATCCCTACCCCGAGGAAGCAACGATTGTCGTCTCGACGCGGCGCCCGCTCAAGCCCGCACCCCTGGTCCAGGTGGCGGAAGCCACCAGCGATGGCCCACTGCCCCGCATTTCGGCCAATGGCAAGAACCCCTTTGACGTCTATGCCCAGACCACACCCTTGGGCGTGCTGAATTCCGGCCAGCCCAGAATAGCGATTGTGCTCGGCGGCATGGGCCTCAACACCAGGCTCACGCAGAAGGCGATCAAGGAACTGCCCGGCGATATCACCTTCGGCTTCGCGCCCTATGGCGAGGATTTGCAGAAACAGGTGAACCGCGCCCGCGCCCAGGGCCACGAGATCATGCTGCAATTGCCGATGGAGCCCTTAAGTTATCCCGCCAACAATCCGGGTCCCAACACGCTGCTGGCGGAAGCAACCGAAGCCGACAATTCCAAGGCACTGCGCTGGCACATGAGCCGCTTTGCCGGATATGCCGGCATCGTCAACTATATGGGCAACCGCTTCCTCGCCAGCCCGCAAGCCTTGCGCCCGGTGCTCGCCGAGATGAAGGCGCGCGGCCTCGTTTTCCTCGAGGATGCGGCCATCGCTTCGAGTTCCGTTTCCGACGTGGCGAAAGTGACGGGGCTTCGCAGCCGCCATGCCGATATCGTGATTGATGCCGATCCCGATGCCGAGGCGATTCAGGCCGCGCTTTCGCAATTGGAGGAGGCGGCCAAGGCAAATGGTTTTGCCGTCGGTACGGGATCGGGCCTTGAAGTTACCATCGATACGGTGGCGGAATGGGCAAAGCAGCTTGAGAGCAAGGGTATCCTTCTCGTGCCGGTAAGTGCCACCTACCGCGGACGCATCGGCTAGTGGCCAAGGCGAAAGAGATTACCGAATACCGCCGCTGTGTCGGCGTGATGCTGCTCAACGCCCAAGGCCTGGTGTGGATCGGCCGCCGTTTTGACAAGCCGAACGACGAGGGCAAGGGCCAGTGGTGGCAGATGCCGCAAGGCGGCATCGACAAAGGCGAGGACCCGCGTGCAGCGGTGCTGCGCGAGCTTGCCGAGGAAACCGCGGTTACCTCCGCCGAAATCATCGCCGAAGCGCCGCAGTGGTATAATTACGATCTGCCCGCCCACCTCATCGGCAAGTCCTGGAAAGGTAAATATCGCGGCCAAACCCAGAAATGGTTCGCCGTTCGGTTTTTGGGCGATGACAGCGAGATCGATCTCGCGCCCCCTGGCCACAAACAGGAATTCGACCAGTGGCGCTGGGCCAAGATGGACGAAGTCCCGGCGTTGATCGTGCCGTTCAAGCGGCCGGTATATGAGCAGGTGATCGAAGCCTTTAGGCACCTTGCGAAGCCTCTTTGAAGGAATGGATTGACATTGCGGTGCAACCCGCCCATATGACGCCAATCGCGACCGGTCCTCAAAAAGATACGTGAGGCGCACTTTCAGTGCAGCCGTCTGACTTGGACGCGAAAATCCCGAACATTCCTTTCACGTGGGAAAGTTTAAGCGCTTGGCCCGGCCAATTCGCGAATCATCGCGAGTGGCCATTCGGACAGGGCATGCGCTTTACCCACCGTTCCGAAACAGAAAGAATAAAAACGTGAATTCGTTTACCGAACTGAATCTGTCTTCCCCCTTGCTGAAAGCCATCGCTTCTGAAGGCTATGACAAGCCGACGCCGATCCAGGCCAAGGCCATCCCCGAGCTTCTGGCGGGGCGCGATCTCTTAGGGATCGCCCAGACCGGCACCGGCAAGACCGCCGCCTTCGCGCTGCCAATCCTTGAACGGCTGGCACAGAAAACCGAGCGGCCGGCCCGCAACACCTGCCGCGTGCTCATCCTGTCGCCGACGCGCGAACTTGCCGCCCAGATCGGCGAGAGCTTCAAAACCTATGGCAAGAATTTGAAAGTCTCGCGCGCCGTCGTCTATGGCG
>JBOHKD010000294.1:0-2662 GCA_050728895.1 Aestuariivirga sp. | reverse complement strand
CCGGTCGAAATGGGCCAGCACGATGACGGCGGCATTCTTGTCCAAAAGCTCACGCAAGGTGGGCACGACGCGCTCGATGCGGGTCGCATCTGTCACGACACCATTGGCGATGGGCACGTTGAGATCGACGCGAACCAGCACGCGTTTGCCTGCAACATCCACATTGTCGAGGGTGCGAAATTTCGCCATGTCAGGCTTTGGCGGCCCTCACGACGGCTTTCGCCGTGATGCCGAAATGGGCATAGAGGTCTTCCGCCGGAGCCGATGCGCCGAAGCCTTTCATGCCGATGAACTTGCCATTCGGGCCGATGAAGGGCTCCCAGCCGGTACGCACGCCGGCTTCGATGGCGATACGAATCTTTTCGGTTCCCAGAAGTTTTTCCCGGTAGGCTCTCGTTTGCTTTTCGAAGAGGTCCATCGAGGGGACCGAAACAACGCGGGTTGGCGTGCCATTCTTGTCGAGCGTGGCCTTCGCCTGGAGCGCGATTTCGACCTCGGAGCCCGAGGCGAAAATCACCGCCCTGGCCTTTTTGGGCGAGGGTGCCAGTTCATAGGCGCCGAGCGCGCAAAGGTTTTTGGCGCTATGGCTGGTGCGCGCGGGCTTCAATTTCTGGCGGGTGAGGGCCAAAATGCTGGGGCCACTCTTGTTGTGCAAAGCGAGTTGCCAGCATTCGGCGGTTTCAATCGCATCGCAGGGGCGCAACACCGTCAAATTCGGGATGACGCGAAGTGCCGCCAGATGTTCGATGGGCTGATGTGTCGGGCCATCCTCGCCAAGGCCGATTGAATCATGCGTCATCACATAGATCGCGCGTTGCTCCATGAGTGCCGAGAGGCGGATCGAGGGGCGGCAGTAGTCGGTGAAGGTGAGGAACGTGCCCCCATAGGGAATGACGCCGCCATGCAGCGCCAAACCGTTCATGGCCGCCGCCATCCCGTGTTCGCGGATGCCATAATAGATATAGCGCCCGCCATAGTTCCCGGCGTCGAGGGGCTGCATGTCCTTCGATTTGGTGTTGTTGGAACCCGTCAAATCCGCCGATCCGCCGATGGTTTCGGGGATGGCCGCATTGATTACATCAAGGGCGTTTTGCGAAGCATTGCGCGTGGCGATTGACGGCGGGTTCGTGGCCAGCTCTTTCTTGTAGGCGGTGAGCACCTCGTCGAAATCGGCGGGAAGCACACCCGACTGGGCGCGGTTGAAATCGGCTTTCCTCTCGCTTGCCGTCAGACGCTTTTGCCAATCGGCATGGGCCGTGGCGCCGCGTGCTCCGAACTCACGCCATGCATCCAGAATATTTTGCGGAACCACGAAGGGCGGAGAGTTCCAGCCTAACGCCTTTCTGGCCCCGGCGATCTCCTCCGCGCCGAGCGGCGAGCCGTGCGTGGCGGCGGTGCCTTGCTTGGTGGGTGCGCCAAAGCCGATGATCGTCTTGCAGGCGATGAGCGAGGGTTTGTCCGAAGTCTGCGCAGCAGAAAGTGCCGCGGCAACTTCCCCGGCATGGTGGCCGTCAACGCGCGTCACATTCCAGTTGGCGGAAGCAAAGCGGACAAGCTGGTCGGTCGAATCCGCCATGGAAACCTTGCCGTCGATGGAAATGCCATTGTCGTCCCACAGCACGATGAGATTGGACAATTTGAGGTGTCCCGCCAGCGTGATCGCCTCCTGCGAAATCCCTTCCATCAGGCAGCCATCGCCCGCCAGCACATAGGTCTTGTGATTGACGAGTTCGTCACCGAAACGGGCATTGAGATGGCGTTCGGCGATGGCAAGACCTACCGCATTGCCCAAGCCTTGACCCAGAGGTCCGGTTGTCGTCTCGATGCCGCTCGCATGGCCGAATTCCGGGTGGCCCGCGGTTTTCGATCCAAGCTGGCGGAAATTCTTGATCTGCTCGATCGTCATATCCTTGTAGCCAAGGAGAAACAGCAGGGAATAAAGCAACATGGAGCCGTGGCCGGCCGACAGGATAAAACGGTCGCGGTCGGGCCAGTTGGGCTGGGCGGCATCGAATTTCAGGAATTGGGTGAACAGCACGGTTGCCACATCGGCCATGCCCATCGGCAGGCCCGGATGGCCGGAATTGGCTTTCTGCACCGCATCCATGCTCAAGGCACGGATAGCATTGGCCATCGAACGGCTCTGTTCGGCGGAAATTGCGGTCATTTTCCGGGGATTCCTCAAGGCTAACGGATTTGGGGGCCTCTGATAACATCGGTGCCCCTCAAGTCAACCATGGAGGCCATCCAATTCCGTTGGGCTTGCCGCCACCGCCGCATATGGTAACAATCACCGTGCATGAGAGATTCTCGTGTTTTGCCAGGGGCGGCAATGGCAGACACTGACAGACTGGATGAAGTCCTCGAGCACTTCGAACAGGCCTTGCGGCAGTTCGAAGGTGCCGTGGCGCGGCGGCAGCAAAGCGAAAAGCGGGCCGAAGAACTGGCGGAACAGGCGGAGACGCTGCGCAAGGACCGCTCAAGGCTTGCCCATGAACTCAATCTGGTACGCTCCAAGGCCGACGAGCTTGTCGATACCAGCAAGCAGGCCGCGGGCAAGATCGATGCCGCCATGTCGCGCATCCGTGCCGTGCTGCATTCGAACACCGGGGACTAGGCTCATGGCGCATGTCATCGTCGAGGTGAACGGGCAGCCCTATAC
>JBOHKD010000293.1:0-2663 GCA_050728895.1 Aestuariivirga sp. | reverse complement strand
ATCCGCAAGTGCCACGGACATCTCGTTCCGCGCAGTCCTGCTGCCGCCGCTAGCGTTTCTCGGCATCGCGGTTCCGCTGGGAATGTCGAGCCATCCAGCGGTAGCGGAATTTGGCCAAGCCGCCGCGTTGTTCCTTGCCACCGCCATGGCTGTCAATCTTATCGTCGTGCCGCAAGCCTGCGTCTGGTCCGAGGTTTTGCGCCGGCGCTGATCAAGCGGTCGTTTTTATCTCAAGCACGCGCCCATCGAGGTTAAGCGCCGCCATGATTTCAGCGGCGATATGGCGCGCCGTCAGACCTGCCTGCTCATATTGTTCCTTGGGTGTACCATGGCCCATGAAAAGATCGGGCAGGAACATCGTGCGGATCTTGCAGCCGGTTGAAAGCAGGTTCGCACTGGCGAGATGGTGCAGCACTTGGGTGCCAAAACCACCGATCGCACCTTCTTCGATGGTGAGCAGGATTTCATGGTTCTGTACCAGACGCCGCACCAGTTCATGGTCAAGCGGCTTGGCGAAGCGCGCATCCGCGACGGTTGTCGAAAGACCGAGTGAGTTGAGGTGATCGGCGGCCTTGAGGCATTCGCCGAGTCTGGCACCAAGCGACAACAGCGCTACCTTCGATCCCGAACGGATAATCCGTCCACGGCCAATCTCCAGGGGAAGCCCGCGTTCCGGCAGATCGATGCCGATCCCTTCGCCGCGCGGATAGCGGAAGGCGCATGGCCTGTCGTCGATAGAAGCCGCGGTTGCCACCATATGCACCAGTTCGGCCTCATCCGCGGCCGCCATCACCACCATGTTGGGAAGGCATGAAAGATAGGAGATATCATAGCTCCCGGCATGGGTGGGGCCGTCCTGGCCGACGAGCCCCGCCCGGTCGATGGCGAAGCGCACCGGCAGCTTTTGCAGGGCAACGTCATGTACAACCTGGTCGAAGGCTCTTTGCAGGAAAGTTGAATAAATCGCGCAGAAAGGTTTGAACCCTTCCGCCGCAAGCCCGGCGGCAAAGGTCACCGCATGTTGCTCGGCGATGCCCACATCGAACATGCGCGAAGGGTAGGCCCTGGCAAATTTGTCAAGTCCCGTTCCCGACGGCATGGCGGCGGTGATCGCCACGATCTTCTCGTCGCGGGCCGCCTCGGCAATCAGCGAGTTGGCAAAAACCGAGGTGTAGGTAGGCGCATTCGATGTGCTCTTCTTGAGTTCTTTCGTCTCGGGGTCGAAGCCCGCGATGGCGTGATATTTTTCGGCATCGGGCCTGGAGAATGGATGACCCTTGCCCTTTTCGGTGATGACGTGAACGAGCACGGGTCCAAGATTCCTGGCATCGCGCACATTTTGCAGCACGGAGACGAGCGTATCCATGTTGTGGCCGTCGACTGGTCCCACATAGTAGAACCCCAGCTCTTCAAAGAGGGTGCCACCCGTAAGCATGCCGCGCGCATACTCGTCGGCCCGGTGAGCGGCGGTGCGCAATGTCCTTGGAAATTTCCTGGCAAGCTGCTTGGCGATGCCGCGAAGCGACAGGAAAGGCCGCGACGAAACCAGCCACGAGAGATAGTTGGTGAGCGCGCCCACGGCGGGAGAGATCGACATGCCGTTGTCGTTGAGAACGACAATGAGGCGTGTGTCCATGGCGCCCGCATTGTTCATCGCCTCATAGGCCATGCCGGCGCTCATGGCGCCATCGCCGATCACGCAGATGATATTGTGGTCTTGCCCGCGCAGATCGCGCGCCACGGCCATGCCGAGACTGGCCGAGATCGATGTTGAACTGTGGGCGGCGCCAAAATGATCGTATTGGCTTTCAGTGCGCTTGGTAAATCCATAGAGCCCGCCGCTCTTGCGAATGCCGCGGATTTGCGGCCTTCGGCCGGTGAGGATTTTGTGGGGATAGGACTGGTGGCTTACATCCCAGATCAAGCGGTCGTGCGGCGTGTTGAAGACATAATGCAGCGCCACCGTGAGTTCGACCACGCCGAGGCCCGCTCCGAAATGACCGCCACTGATGGCCGCCGCATCGATCGTCTCGGCACGCAGTTCTTCCGCCAGCGGTGATAGCTGGGAAACCGGCAGAAGTCTTATGTCGGCCGGATCGGCGATGGTGTCGAGCAGGGGGGTGGATACGCTCATCGCAACTCGCAACAGGGAAGGTTTAGACGTTACTTAAAGACGGATTGCGGCAACGGCAATACAAGCCTGCCGCGGGGCGGACATTTCTTGCGAAAACACCCGGAAAATGCCATGAAAGGCAATGTGTTTTCATTTGACGGCATCTGGGTTGATCCTTCCCCTCTGGACGCGCACCGTCCATGACGAAGTCATGCTGCATTGCGCCCGGATTGGCTTCAAGCCGTAGATTCCGGTTTCCATTTCCAGAAACCGGGCCTTGGCCCGACACCGTCCGGAGACACCATGACCGCACAGACCAAGAACATTAACGCCGCCGAGATCGTCCAGCACGACATCGCCCATCACTTTCATCCGTTTACGGATCATAAGGCATTTCACGCCGGCGGCGGCCCGCGCGTGATGACGCATGCCGACGGTGTTTGGGTGTGGGATGCCAATGGCAACAAGCTGCTCGACGGAATGGCGGGCCTGTGGTGCGTGAATGTCGGCTATGGCCGCAAGGAACTGGCCGAGGTTGCCTACCGGCAGA
>JBOHKD010000292.1:0-2664 GCA_050728895.1 Aestuariivirga sp. | reverse complement strand
CCTTCAATCCCTCCAAACGCAACGGGCCCGATGGGCGGCCGCGCTGGCCGACAACGGAGAGCATTGCGCGGGTGCTGGTTGCCTCGGGTGCTGGCATCGAGGAGTTTACCGACCTCTTGTCCGGGCGCAAAGGCCATCCGCCGCGGCGCAAGCAAATTCCGCTGATCGGCATGGCACGCGCCGGCAAGGGCGGTTATTTCGACGATTCGGGCTTTCCCGCGGGCTCGGGCTGGGACGAAATCGATGTTCCCGGCATCACCGACCAGAATGCCTATGCGCTCGAGATCACGGGCGAGTCGATGCTGCCGGTCTATCGGGAAGGCGACACCATAATCGTTTCGCCGTCGGCTACCATGCGCAAGGGCGACCGTGTCGTGGTCAAGACATCCGACGGGCAGGTCATGGCCAAGATCATGCAACGCCAGACTTCCAAGACTCTCGAACTTGCCTCCTTCAATCCCGATCATGCAACCAAGACCATCGACATGAAGGATGTCGATTGGATCGCCCGCATCATGTGGGCGAGCCAGTAAGCTCACCCCGCAAAGCCTTGGCGATGAGGGCGCGGGTATTTGCAACGCCATAGAGTGCCGCGAAGGAGCCGAAGCGCGGTCCTCTCTCCTCGCCGAGCAGCACTTGGTAAAGCATATTGAACCAGCCTTGCGCGACGCCGACGGAGCCATCCTTCTGCACGGTCTTGTAGGGATCCCGGCGGCCGATGTCGTAAACTTTCTGCTGGATCGCTTCAGGGGTTGAACCTTCGGGAAGCGATGCAAGCGCCGAAGAAAGATCGGTCAGCGCCTTCGCTTCTTCCTCCGTAGGCGGACGATATTGCTTCTTGGGCTTTACGAAATCGGTGAAGTAACGCACGGCATGGCCCACCAGCGCATCGAGGCGGGGATGGGTTTCGGGTGAAAGATTGGGCGCATGGCGCTTAAGGAAAGCCCAAAGCACCGCCTTGTCCTCGGCATTGGCGACCGCCACCAGATTCAACAGCAATGAAAAAGAGACGGTGCCCTCTTCGGGCGGCGGCGGATTGCCGCCGTGGACATGCCAGAGCGGATTCGTCAGGCGGTCCTTTGCCTCCTGACGGCCATAGGCATTTTGAAATTGCGCGTATTCATCCACGGCGCGCGGGATCACGTCGAAATAAAGTTTCTTCGCCTCGCGCGGGCGATTGTACATATAGAGCGATAAGGATTGTGGATCGGCGTAAGTCAGCCATTCGTCGATAGTGAGGCCGTTGCCTTTCGATTTGGAAATCTTCTGGCCTTTCTCGTCAAGGAAAAGCTCGTAGTTGAAACCATCCGGCGGCTCGGCGCCAAGTGTCTTGCAAATCTGGCTCGACAGTTTCACCGAGTCGATCAAATCCTTGCCCGACATTTCATAATCGACACCGAGCGCATACCAGCGCATGCCCCAATCGGGCTTCCATTGCAGCTTGCAGTGGCCGCCCGTCACGAGTGTTTCATGGGCCTTGCCGGTGGCGGGATCGCGCCAGACGATGGTGCCGGCGTCGAGTTTCCGCTCCTCGACCGGCACCTGCATGACGATGCCGGTTACGGGATGGACCGGCAGAAAGGGCGAATAGGTGGCCTGGCGCTCCTCGCGCAGCGACGGCAGCATGATTTTCATTGCCGCATCGAAGCGTTCCAGCACGCGCAACAGGGCAGCATCGAAGCGCCCCGACAGATAATAATCGGTCGAACTGGCAAACTCGTATTGAAATCCGAACTGATCGAGGAAGCGGCGGAGCATGGCGTTGTTATGGTGGCCGAAGCTCTCGTATTTGCCGAAGGGATCGGGAATCTTCGTGAGCTGGTGTCCTAGATATTTCCGCACCATGTCCTGGTTTGGAATGTTGTCGGGCACCTTGCGGAGCCCATCCATGTCGTCGGAGAAGCACAGGAGCTTCGTCGGCAGATCGCTCAGCGTCTCAAAAGCATGGCGGACCATGGAGGTGCGCGCCACTTCGCCAAAGGTGCCGATGTGGGGAAGCCCCGATGGGCCGTATCCCGTTTCGAACAGGATTTGTTTTTTCCCCGATCGTTTGGCGCGCTCAACGAGCTTGCGGGCCTCTTCGAAGGGCCAGGCCTTGCTTTCGAGGCTCACGGCGCGAAGATTTGAATTGACGGGCATTTCCTGTCCTTAGAAAGGCCGTCCCGATCCGTCAATGCGTGTTGTATCGGACCGGCGGAACATGGCATCAGGATGATGGATGAATCTGGAAATTCCCGTGGCAGTTGCCTCCGGCATGGGCGCCATCGTTTCGGGCGAGGCGCTGGAGCCCGGTGTGGCCCTTCAACGGCTGGCGGCAGCACCGCATCTTGTTGCCCATGCGCAATTCCTGATCGAGCGGCTGGGCTTTGCCGCCGATGCGGCCCGCGCCCAAATCCGCGCGGCGCGCGAGCAGAAGCATTTCGATGTGGCGGAGCTTTTCGCCTTCGTATGCCCGGCGCGGTTTGCCACGCCGACACCGCAGGGGTTTGCCCGTTCGCTGGCGCTTGAACCCACAGCCTCGGACGCCGAGACCTTGCATCTTGCCGCGCAAGACCTGTTGGCCCGCCTTGCCAATCGCCACTATCCGAACATCCGCGAGACGGCGGAGAACGCCAATTTTCTGGTGCACGCCAACTGGCCGTGGGCCAGGCTCGTGCTTGCAGC
>JBOHKD010000291.1:0-2665 GCA_050728895.1 Aestuariivirga sp. | reverse complement strand
GCGCCCAGGCATTTCGCCAGAACGCAGGCGTCTTCGAGCGCCATCGCGGCACCCTGGGCCAGATAGGGAAGGCTGGCGTGGGCGGCATCGCCGATCAATGCTACATGCCCGCTCACCCATTTATTCGACGGCGCATGGCCTGCCGCGGCGAATTTTGTCCAGGCGGGGACAGAGGTGAGCAGTTGGGCCAGGGCATCCGCCGCATCGGCAAAACCATCCACAACTTCGGCCTTGCCGGTTTCAATGCCCCAGCCATCCTCCCGCCATGGGTTCTCCAGCACCGCGACCATATTGAACTGCCGCCAGTTGCTCACCGCATAGTGAACGGCGTGGCCACCGGGATAGAGCCACAGGGTGACGCAATCGGCGGCAATAGAAAGTGGCACCTTGTCGAACGGCAGGAGCGCCCGGTAGATGGCATGGCCGCGGCAAGACGGTTCGCCGCCGCCTACGATGGCATTACGAATTACGGAATTGATGCCATCGGCGGCGATGACGGCGCTACCCTCGGCGGCCTGGCCATTGGTAAAATGCAGGCGTGCGCCGTGATCGGTGGTTTCCGCACTTTCGACCGCCTTGCCGGTGTGAAGCGCAATGCCGGATGCACGTTGTGCCGTTTGGACAAGTCCACGCAGCAGATCGGCCCGGTGTGCCACACGGTAGGGGCTGCCAAATCGCACTTCGAAGGGTTTCCCCAGCCCGATCCGCCGCAGGACCCTGCCCGAACGTCCGTCGCGGATGTGGATTTCCGATGGAATAACGCAATGGGGTTCAATTGCGTCCCAGGCGCCCAGCAGGCGCAGACAGTGGACGGCATTGGGGCTCATTTGAAGGCCGGCACCTGCTTCCTCGAACGCCGCCGCCCGTTCGAAGACCTCGCTCCGCCGGTTGATGCGTGCCAAGGCCAGACTTGCCGCGATACCGGCGATGCCGCCGCCTGCGATGAGAAAGGGTCGATCGTCCATACATCATGATGGCATATCCCGGACGCAACTCTGATGCGGCGGATTCACGGGCTTGCGGGGGTTTCCGGTTGGCTCTAGAGCATCCCCATCATGAGTTTTATTTCCGACGCGCTCAATCGCATCCAGCCTTCCGCCACCATTGCCATTTCTACCAAGGCGATGGTGCTGAAGGCGGAGGGCCGCGACATTATCGGCCTGGCGGCGGGCGAACCCGATTTCGATACGCCCGACAACATCAAGGAGGCGGCGATTGCCGCGATCCGAGCGGGCCGTACCAAATACACGCCCGTCGATGGCATTCCCGAACTCAAGAAAGCGATTTGCACCAAGTTCAAGCGCGACAACGGGCTCGAATACGCACCGTCGCAGGTGTCGGTGGGAAGCGGGGGCAAGCAGGTGCTGTTCAATGCCCTGATGGCCACGGTTAATCCGGGCGATGAAGTGATCATCCCGGCTCCCTACTGGGTAAGCTATCCCGATATCGTCTTGCTGGCAGGGGGCAAGCCGGTGTTTGTCGATTGCACGCTGGAACATGGTTTCAAGCTGCAAGCGGCTGTTCTCGAAAAGGCCATCACGCCGAAGACCAAGTGGCTGATCCTCAACTCGCCGTCAAATCCGAGCGGGGCGGCTTACTCGCGCAACCAGTTGAAAGCCGTGACCGATGTGCTGGTGAAGCATCCCCATGTGTGGGTCCTCACCGACGATATATATGAGCATCTGGTCTATGATGAATTCGAATTCACCACGCCGGCGCAGATCGAGCCCGGGCTCTACGGCCGCACACTCACCATGAACGGTGTGTCCAAGGCCTATTGCATGACCGGCTGGCGGATCGGCTATGGCGCGGGGCCGGAAAACCTGATCAAGGCCATGGCGAAGCTGCAATCGCAGTCCACATCGAATCCGTCTTCCATCGCCCAATGGGCGGCGGTCGAGGCGCTCAACGGCCCCCAGGATTTCATCGCCGCCCACAACAAGGTGTTCAAGGAACGCCGCGATCTCGTGGTCGCCATGCTCAATCAGGCCAAGGGCATATCGTGCCCCACGCCGAAGGGCGCGTTCTACGTCTATCCCTCCTGCGTGGGAACCATCGGCAAGACGGCGCCCTCGGGCAATGCAATCAAGAACGACGAAGACTTCGTCACCGAACTGCTGGCGGCGGAAGGGGTGGCGGCAGTGCATGGCGCGGCCTTCGGCATGTCGCCGTTCTTTCGCGTTTCCTATGCGACGGGAACCGATGTGCTGGAAGAAGCTGGCCGGCGCATCCAGCGTTTTTGCGGCAATCTCAGATAAGGAAAAACTGAATCATGTTCGATAGTTCCGTTCCCGTGCTCACGCATTTTCTCAAAGGCCTTTCGGCGATTCTCAAGAAAGCCGAGGCCCATTGCGAGGAAAAGAAGATCGAAGCCGATGTACTCCTCAGGGCCAGGCTGTTTCCCGACATGTTCCACTTCACGCGCCAAGTGCAGCTCGTCACCGATTTTGCCAAGGGCATGGCGGCGAGACTCGCAAGGATGGCGGTGCCAAGCTATGCAGATGAGGAAAAGACCTTCGCCGAACTCCAGGCGCGCATCGCCAAGACCGTCGAATTCCTCGGGACATTGAAGAAAGAGCAATTCGCCGATGCAGCCGCGCGCACGATCACCATCAAAGTCGGCGGCCACGACATGAGCTTCCCTGGCGCGCAGTATTTCGTCAGC
>JBOHKD010000290.1:0-2667 GCA_050728895.1 Aestuariivirga sp. | reverse complement strand
GATAAGCAGCGGACGCGCCGACTGCACCACGGCTTCGAGGATGGGGAGAAGAGCTTGCAAATTCGCCAGCTTCTTCTCGTGCAGGAGGATGTAAACGTCCTCCAGCTCGGCCACCATCTTGTCGGCGTTGGTGATGAAATAGGGCGAGAGATAGCCGCGGTCGAACTGCATGCCTTCGACGACTTCGAGCTCGGTCTCGGCCGTCTTGGCTTCCTCAACCGTGATGACGCCTTCGTTGCCGACCTTCTGCATGGCCTTGGCAATCATGTCGCCGATTTCCTTCTCGCCATTGGCGGCGATTGCGCCGACCTGGCCGACTTCTTCCGACGACTTGATCTTCTTCGAACGCTTCTTGAGATCCTCGACGACCGTGTTCACGGCGAGATCGATGCCGCGCCGCAAGTCCATCGGGTTCATGCCGGCGGCAACCGCCTTGGCGCCTTCGCGCACGATCGCCTGGGCGAGAACGCAAGCCGTGGTCGTGCCGTCGCCCGCCACATCGTTGGTCTTGGAGGCGACTTCACGCACCATCTGAGCGCCCATGTTTTCGAATTTGTCGTCGAGCTCGATTTCCTTGGCGACCGTCACACCGTCCTTGGTGGTGCGGGGGGCGCCAAAGCTTTTGTCGATGACGACGTTGCGGCCCTTGGGACCGAGCGTGACTTTCACCGCGTTGGCGAGAATATCGACGCCGCGCAACATGCGCTCGCGGGCTTCACCGCCGAAGCGGACTTCTTTAGCAGCCATTATGCTACTCCTTTATTCTGTTGATTGATGGGGACGGAAACGATCAGGCTGCCTTCTTCGTGGCGGTCTTGCCTTCGAGAACGCCCATGATGTCGCTCTCCTTCATGATCAGGAATTCGGTGCCGTCGATCTTGACTTCGGTGCCCGACCACTTGCCGAACAGCACAATGTCGCCGGCTTTGACGTCGATGGGGATCAGCTTGCCCGCTTCATCGCGGCCACCGGGGCCCACGGCGATGATTTCGCCCTGCATGGGCTTCTCCTGGGCGGTGTCGGGAATAATGATGCCACCCTTGGTTCTGGTGTCTTCTTCGACCCGTTTCACCACCACGCGGTCGTGCAGAGGACGGAATTTCATGCGTTAGCTCCTTGTTATTGCTCGTTTTTAGAAGTTTTGGCCGGAGGACCGGCACCTGCTGGCACTCGATAGACAGGAGTGCTAACAGCTGGCGCCGGACATAAGCCGTGGCCTGCCCAACGTCAAGAGCTGTATTTGACCACCGTGGTAAATGCCTGTGTCAAGCGACGCTGTGGAGTTCGTCGCCGGGCAATTCGTCGAGCAGGGCATCCAGCGCAACGAGAGCCCGGCGCAAGCCGTCCCGGCTGACACTGCCGCCCAGGCAGGCGCGAACACCTTGGTCATCGGCCCGGCGATCAATGGCAAACGCGGTTCCGGACGTCACCCGTACGCCGCGATCCTGGGCGGCGCGGGCGAAGTCGCCGGGTTGCCAATGCTCGGGTAATTTGAGCCAGAGGTAGGGGGCGCCGGGCTTGCAAAGGATCGTCCGTTCCTTGAAAATTTCCAGCGCCATGGCGCGGCGTACTCCGTTTTCGGCGATAATGGCTGACAGGATTTTGCCCGCCGTATCCCCCTCGATCCAGTTGCGGGCGACTTCCGCCGCCAGGCCCACGGCGCGTCCGCTCGCCACGGTTTGATGGCGCATCAGCATGTCGGTTTTGCCGGCGGGCGTTGCCACGAAACCAACACGGAGGCCGGGCGCCAGTGTCTTGGAGATGCTGGTGACGTGATAAGTCCGCTCTGGCGCCAGGGTGAACAACGTCGGTGGCTGAAGCCTGGGATCAAGCAGCCGGAAGATATCGTCCTCGATAATGGTGATGCCGTAGCGCCGGGCAATATCGATGATGGCGTTGCGGCGTTCCAGCGATAGGGTGCTGGTTGTCGGGTTTTGTAATGTCGGCACGATATAGAGAATGCGGGCTTCTCCAGCACGCGCGGCGCGTTCGAGGGCTTCCGGCACGAGCCCCCCGTCATCCATCTCAATTGGCACAAGTGTCAGTCCCAGATGCCGGGCGATGGGTTTCAAAGTGGGATAGTTGAGCCCCTCGGCGAACAAACGCTCGCCATGCTGGCTCACCGCGGCGAGACAGGAAATGAGTGCGGCGTGGGCGCCCGATGTCACCACGACCTGTTGCTCCGGCACAGTAATGCCGCTGCGTTTCAGCCAGGTGACGCCCATGGCGCGGTGCAGCGGGTGCCCTTCTGGCGGCGTGTAATCAAGAAGGTCGATACGCGAGGGCGATGCCATGATTTGGCGCAGGCCCTGATCCAGATACTGGCGGTCTTGCACCAGCGGCGGAGACGCCTGGGACAGGTCCACCACATATTCATCATTTTGAGTGGCGACCTGAAAAAGGTGAGCCTGTGCCCCTGGCGCCCGGAGGAAACTACCGCGCCCTACTTCGCCGACCAGGATGCCAAACTTCTCCGCCTCGGCATAGGCCCGCGTCACCGTGCCCGTGGTGACACCGAGCCGGTAGGCGAGATCGCGATGGGTCGGAAGCCTGTCGCCCGGTTTCAGCACGCCGCTCAGCAGATCGGAGCGCATGGCTTCAGCGATGGCGGCGTAGCGGGGCCGGTCGGGAGCCAGTTGAGGAGTCCAAATTGTCATGGTGACAATG
>JBOHKD010000289.1:0-2676 GCA_050728895.1 Aestuariivirga sp. | reverse complement strand
CCATGAGACCGAGCAGGATTGCCGCTCCGATGAGCCAATTGCGCAAGACCGCCCGCGCCCCCGAGTGGCCCGCTTGCAACAACTGGAATATTCCGATAGCCCCGCCCGCGCAGGTAAAAACCGCGGTTACGGCACCGCCCGCAGAAAAACCGCCGCTGCGGGCTTGCAAAACATCGATGACAAACGACAGTATCCAAACCAGCCCGCCCAATCCTGCAAGCCCAAGGCCAACGAGATTGCGCTGTATTCCCTCTTCGATGCCGAAAGCCAGCAATGGCAGGAATGCCGCAACCAGGGAGAGGATGATGAGCGCATTGAGAAACGCCGCCGGCGATGTCGAGAAATGCCCGCTGGTCAGGAGGATGAGCGTGATCAGCGGATAGGCGATCAACAGAAACAGCGCGTTCCATTTCTTGTACGGCACGGACGGCATCAGCATCGGAACCAGCGCCGCCGCGCCGATCACGAAACACAAATTGACCCGCCAGCGTTGGTCGAGCGGATAGAATCCGTAAATCCACTGGGAGAACTTTACCTTGACGAAGGGCCAGCAGGCGCCCGCACCCTCGGCCGCGCAAACTTCGCGGTTCTCCCCCGACCACACCGCGCTGAATAGCGCCCAATCCAGTATTCCCCAGCCGATCCACAGCAGGAACGCACCTGCTACAATGCTCATGATGCCGTTGCCGGCGCTGGAGAAAAGATTGGCAAGTATCCACCCCTGGATGCCGACCATCGAGGCCGGCGGCGGCAGCAGCGGCGCCTCTTCGGTGCGCAAATAGGCCGTTGTGTTGGGACCGCTTGTCATCCTCAACGCTCGACCAGGCGCATGCGCGCATTGAACCAGTTCATGAAGCCGGACGTGGTGAGGCTCAGGGTAAGATAAACAATCATCCAGATCATCACGATCTCGACCGCCTGCCCCGTTTGATTGAGAACCGTGCCGCCGGTCGCCACCAGATCGGGATAGCCGATCGCCACCGCCAGCGAAGAGTTCTTCGTGAGATTCAGATACTGGCTGGCCAGCGGCGGGATAATCACCCGCAGGGCCTGGGGAATGACCACCAGCCGGGTTGTAGCAGCGTTGCGCAATCCGAGCGCACGGGCGGCTTCGGTTTGGCCATGGCTTACCGCCTGAATGCCCGCCCGCACGATCTCGGCGATGAAGGAGCCGGTGTAGACGGTAAGCGCCACGAGCAGCGCCATGAATTCCGGAATGATAACGGAGCCGCCGGTGAAGTTGAAGCCGCCAAGCACCGGATAATCGAAACTGACCGGCCATCCCGCCAGCAGCAAGCCTGCAACCGGCAACGCCAGAACCATCCCAATCCCCGCGAGAATATAAGGGAAAGGCTGTCCGGTAGCGACCTGCCTTTGGCGCGCCCAGGAGCGCAGCGCCATGGCGCCGGCGATGGCAACCGCCAATCCGGCAAGCGCCGCCCACGCGCCGTCGCCGTACACCGTGTCCGGCATGTTGAGTCCGCGGTTCGACACAAAAACCGCATCGCCGATATTGATCGCCTCCCGTGGGCCCGGCAGCGACTTCAGCACCACGCCGTACCAGACGAACATCTGCAACAGCAGCGGCACATTGCGCACCGTCTCGATATAGAAAGTCGCGATCTTGGCGACGATCCAGTTCTTCGACAACCGCATGATTCCGACAAGAAACCCCAGCATGGTCGCCAGTACGATGCCTATGCCGGCCACCAGCAAGGTGTTCAGAAAACCGGCGATTAGGGCCTGGCCGTAGCTTGATTCACTAGAGAAAGCGACCAGCGACTGGATGAGATCGAAGCCTGCGGTCTTGTTTAGAAACTCGAAACCCGTTGCGATATTGCGCTTGTTCAGATTGATGATCGTGTTGTTAACAATCTCATAGGCGAAGAAGCCGATAACCAGAACCATGACAAGCTGCACGGCGATGGAACGAATTTTCGGATCGTTCCAGAACGAAACCCTTGGCCGTTGATATGCAACGCTTGCTGCCGTCATGCCTGACCACCCTTGTCCCGGAGCACGGGGACTGCCGTTGAAAAAGGAGCCCGGATTTTGTCCGGACTCCTTAAGGTCATGCGATCAGCGGATTGGGGGGGCGTATTGCAGGCCGCCCTTGCTCCACAAGGCGTTTTTACCGCGCGCAATTTTGAGCTGTGTACCTTCGCCCACATTGCGGTCGAAGATTTCGCCGTAGTTGCCTACGCCCTTGACGATCTGAACAATCCAGTCTTCGCCAAGGCCGATGCCGGTGCCGAAGCCCGCGGCCGTGCCGTCGGCGTTCGGCACGCCAAGGACGCGCTTGATTTCCGGATTGTCCGAGCCTTTCATTTCCTCGACATTGGCTTGCGTGATGCCAAGCTCTTCGGCATTCAGCAGAGCGTAATACGTCCACTTCACGACGTTGAACCAGGCATCGTCACCCTGGCGCACCACGGGGCCCAACGGCTCCTTGGAGATGATCTCCGGCAGGACGACATGATCGTCCGGCTTGGCGAGCTTCAGGCGCTGGGCATAAACGCCGGACTGATCGGTGATATAGGCATCGCAGCGTCCGTCTTCGTAGGAACCGATGACTTCTTCTTCCTTTTCAAAGGCGACGACCTTGTATTCCATCTTGTTCGCCTTGAAATAGTCGGCGAGATTGAGTTCCGTCGTCGTGCCGGTCTGCACGCATAC
>JBOHKD010000288.1:0-2686 GCA_050728895.1 Aestuariivirga sp. | reverse complement strand
CTTGCGGAGCGAGAAATCCATCGCTTCATCCAGCGATGAAAAGCGGTCGGCGCGGATGAACTTGTGTTCCTTCGGAGTGCCGTCCACGTCCTTTGAGATGACGCCGCAGGTTTGGTACTGGCCGCCGTCCTTGAAGGGCGTGGCCGTGATCGTAAAACCGTTATACGCGAGGCTTTTGTTCGGTGTAGTCTGTATCTCGGGGGCACCGCCGAGCAATTTTTTCAGGAAAGACATGGAAGGTCTCCCTTGTGGTTTGAGCCTGTCGGCTAAGGGCCTAGCGCCTTGCGCACCGGAGCGCAAGATGTGGCCTGGGAATGACAGAGGCTAAGCCATGAACGACTGGACCCTTGGCGCCGTGCACCAACGCGGCATGAAACTGGAGGCATCCTGCAAGAAGGAAAGTTGCGGGCATTTTTACACCTTCGATCTTGAGCGGTTGATCGAAGCGGTAGGCAGCGAGTATCCAATTTCCGATATTCCCCCGATGACATGCGAGCACTGCGGCGGACCGCTGAAGATCGAACTCGCAATGGGCCATAGGGAAGCGGGCGATTAGTGCACGATGCGCCAATATGTGTGCGGTGATCTCCAACTGGCTGGCTGGACCGCTAAACGGCAGATTGCTCGCGCCTTGGGTTAGGATCGCGCATCTCTACTCCTCGACAAGGCTCCCCGCCGAGAGGATTTTGCGCGTTCTTATTTGGCCGCGGCGTAGGCCTTCCAGCCGAAGTAGGAAAGCCCGGCCGCGATGAAGAAGGCGGCCCAACTCAGCCACTGCGGCACGGCGTAAGCGTTGACCGTCACCTCCCAGCCGAAAACCGCTCGGGCCAGTTGCACGAGCGCGATGACCGCGAAGACGATCGCGGCGGTAAGCGAGAAGTTGCGTGATGTCATGTTGACCTCTCTTTCCCGAGGCTCCGGCGCCGGCCAGGCGGCTGCAACCCTTGGCCATTATAGGAGAGTCGATCGCTTCTTGAAAGCCGGGCTTCCGGTTCCGGGCGGGATGCTTCAGTTCCTGATCTCCTTCGCCTTGATCTGGCGAATGCGGACGGCGGGTGGCCGCGCCAATACATCTGCGCCACAATGCCAAAGAATATTGAAATCGTCGGCATCGCGTAGCGCTCAATTATCGAGAAAGCTCCGCAGCTTCCTTGACCGGCTCGGATGCTTCAATTTCCGCAGCGCCTTGGCTTCGATCTGGCGGATGCGCTCGCGGGTGACTGAGAACTGCTGGCCGACTTCTTCCAGCGTGTGATCGGTGTTCATGCCGATGCCGAAGCGCATGCGGAGCACGCGCTCTTCGCGGGGCGTCAAGCTCGCCAGAACCCGCGTCGTCGTCTCGCGCAAGTTTGCCTGGATCGCGGCGTCGATCGGCAGGATGGCGTTTTTGTCCTCGATGAAATCGCCGAGGTGCGAATCCTCTTCATCGCCAACCGGCGTCTCGAGGCTGATCGGCTCCTTGGCGATCTTCATCACTTTCCGCACTTTTTCCAGCGGCATGGAGAGTTTTTCGGCGAGTTCATCGGGCGTGGGCTCGCGGCCGATCTCGTGCATCATCTGGCGCGAGGTGCGCACGATCTTGTTGATCGTTTCGATCATGTGCACGGGGATTCGGATGGTGCGCGCCTGGTCGGCGATCGAGCGGGTGATCGCCTGCCGGATCCACCACGTGGCGTAGGTCGAGAATTTGTAGCCCCGGCGGTATTCGAATTTATCCACCGCCTTCATCAGGCCGATATTGCCTTCCTGAATCAGATCGAGGAATTGCAGGCCCCGGTTGGTGTATTTCTTGGCGATGGAAATGACGAGACGCAAGTTTGCTTCCACCATTTCCTTCTTGGCGATCCTGGCCTCGCGCTCGCCCTTTTGCACCATGGCGACGATGCGGCGGTATTCCGGAATTTGGAGGCCGGTGGCGGTGGCGAGTTCATAGATCTCGTCGCGGATGACCTTGATCGATTCCTTTTCGTCATTGACGAATTTCTTCCAGCCGAATTTTGACAGGCGCCCCACGCGCCTGAGCCAGTCCGGGTTCAACTCCTCGCTCTGATACTCTTTCAGGAATTCGGTGCGCGGCACCTTGTAGGTTTCGGCGAGGCGCATCAGGCGGCCTTCCAGCGAATTGAGCCGCTTGTTGATATCGTAAAGCTGCTCGACCAAAGCCTCGATGCGGGCATTGTTGAGCGACAGCGACTTCACCTCGTTGATGATGTCTTCGCGCAATTTCTTGTAGCGGCGCTCTTGCGAAGGCGAAAGCTCGGTAGACTCGGCCACTTCCTGGTCTTGCAGCTTGCGCAGCGATTTATATTGGCGGGCGATCGAATCGAAAATGCCGAGAACCTTGGGCTTCAGTTCCGCTTCCATGGCCGAGAGCGAAACGCCGAGATCGTCGCCCTCGTCGTCGTCCTCTTCCTCGACTTGCGGCTTGTCGAAATCCTCGGGGAACAGCACATCGCTGTAATCGTCGCCGCCGGAGCGCAGCGCCTGCGCGGCGCGGCGGTTTTCCGGGCGCTTGGCTTCGTTTTTTTTCTTCACCTCTTCCTTGGGCGGAACGTAAGGGGCGGGCGTCTGCACGGTCATCTGCTTGTTCTTGGCGTCGGGCCCGGCGTAGGTCGCCTCGAGATCGATGATGTCGCGCAGCAAAATCTTGGCTTCGTTCAGTTCGTCGCGCCAGATGATGATGGCC
>JBOHKD010000287.1:0-2688 GCA_050728895.1 Aestuariivirga sp. | reverse complement strand
CCATTCTCCAGTTCCGCCATGCGCGTAAGGCCAGCCCCCATACCGCCGCCGAGCGCATCTCCGATGACCAGAATGTGGAAGTTGTCGTTCTGTTGATCCCCGGTCGATTCCGGTTGCGCCGCGCTCAACGTGGAACCGAAGAGCGGCTGGCCGCCAATGATCTCCTGCGCTTCGGCCGCCGACAGGCCGAAAACCGCAAATGCCAGAACTGTAAAAAGCCATGCACGCATCGCTAAATCCTAACCTCCGCCGCGCATCCGCTCGAGCAGCCTGACCGATGGTACACCATCCAGCGGCAGGCCCGCGCTCTTTTGATAGGCGATGATCGCCTCATAGGTTCTGGCCCCGAAGCGGCCATCGCTGCCGTCGGTTCCAAAACCAAGCCCGCTCAGCCGCCTTTGCAGTTCCACGCGCTGCTGGAAACTCAGATCGTAATTGGCATCGGGCCAGGATGCGCGGATGGGACCGCCGCCCCGGATGCGGTCGCCGAGATGGCCCACCGCCACCGCGTAAGAATGCGATATATTATAGTCCATGATTGCCAGAAAATTCCGGGTGACCAGAAACCGGGGGCCATCCATGCCTTGCGGCACCATGACGAAGGCCTCCGCTTGCGGTGCCGGAAAATCGCCTCCGGCAGCGGGTGTCACGCCAAGTTTCACCCACGCCGAGACGGGCCGCCACTTGCTCCGGCCGATCAGGGCGCGGTTAAAGTCCGGGGGCAGATTGACTTCCCAGCCCCACGGTCGATCGGCCTTCCACCCGGCTTTTGCCAGATAATTCGCGGTGGATGCCAGCGCATCCTCCTTCGAGCCCCAAATATCTTTTGTTCCGTCGCCGGTCCAGTCGACCGCATAGGACAGATAGGAGGTCGGGATAAATTGCGTATGCCCCATGGCGGCGGCCCATGAACCAGTGAAGGTTTCGGGGCTCACGACGCCCTTCTTGAGAATCTTCAGAGCCGCCACGAATTGCTGGCGTGCGTAGCTCTTTTTGCGGCCTGCATACATGAGGGTGGCGAGCGACCGCATCACCTTCATCGAGCCCTTGTCCTTGCCGAAATTGGATTCCATGCCCCAGATGCCGAGAAGAATATGGCGGTCCACGCCATATTTGTCCTCGATGGCCGAAAGCAGTTTTGCTTCCTGGGCTTTCATCTGTTGCCCGGTTTCGATGCGGATCGGCGTCACGGCTTTTGCCAGATAGGCCGAGGTGGTGGAGTTGAATTCCGGCTGGTTGGCGGCGAGCTTCAGCACCGCCGGATCGGGATCCGTGATGCCCGCAAAGGCCCGATCGAACAATTGGCGCGAAATGCCGTTCTGCTTGGCCAATGGCCACAGCGATTGGATGAATGCCTCGAACTTCGCATCGGCCAGAGCCGCATGGGACCCCAGGCAAAACACGAGGAGAAGACCGGCAAGACAACGTTTCAACATGGCGTCCCTGCGATTCAGATAACAACTCCAAACCCTAGCAGAGATTGAACAAAACCGCCAAATGCGGCTGCAATCAGGCCGCGTTGCGCTGGGCCAAACGCTGTTCCCAGGCCAGCGCCGAGGAGACGATGAGATCGAGATCGTCATATCGCGGCCGCCATCCCAAAACCTCGCGCACCCGCGCCGCACCCGCGACAATTGCCGCGGGATCGCCCGCCCGCCGTGCCACGCGGTTCACCTTGATGGGTGCGCCATGGGCTTTCTCGACCGCCTTGATGACTTCGAGCACCGAATAGCCCCGGCCATAGCCGCAATTGAAGATGCCGCTATCCCCGCCACGGCGCAGATAACCGAGCCCTTCCATATGCGCCGCAATGAGGTCGCTCACATGGATATAGTCGCGAAGGCAAGTTCCGTCGGGCGTGTCGTAGTCGGTGCCGAAAATATCGAGGTGGCCGCGCTGGCCAAGCGCCGTCTGACAGGCTGCCTTGATGAGATGCGTGGCGCGTGGAGTAGACTGGCCCGTGCGCCCCTGGGGATCGGCGCCTGCGACGTTGAAATAGCGCAACGCCACATATTGCAGGCCATGGGCGATGTGGGCATCGCGCAGCATCCATTCGGTCATCAACTTCGAGGAGCCATAAGGCGAGATGGGCTGGGGGACGGCCGTCTCATAGACCGGCAACGTGGCCGGATTGCCGTAGACCGCCGCTGTCGAGGAAAAAATGAAGCGCGGAATTTTGGCCTTCACGGCGGCGGCGATCAGGTTACGCGATTTCACCGTATTGTTGAGATAATAGCCGAGCGGATCGCTGACTGAATCCGGCACCACAATTGAACCGGCAAAATGCACCACCGCGTCAAAGCACTGCTCCGCCATCAGGCGGTTGAGAAGCCTCTCGTCTCCGGCGTCACCTTCGATCAGTTTCGCCTGGGAAGCCACGGCCCACCAGAAGCCCGTGGACAGATTGTCGAGAACCACCACGTCCTCGCCCGCATCGGTGAGCGCCAGCACCATGTGACTGCCGATATATCCCGCTCCGCCCGTTACCAGAATGCTCATCGATCTCTACCCGTTGGCGCCGCCATCCCGGCAATTCTTGTTGACCTGTGCAAAGGGCCGCTTAACGTTGTGCTAGGTATTTTCCCGAAAAGTGGAATCCACTTTTCGGATAAGAAAATGCGCCTCAATAAATTGGAGCATGTTCTTATCGCCAAAGTGTGTACACTTTGGCGGAACATGCTCCAGGCG
>JBOHKD010000286.1:0-2697 GCA_050728895.1 Aestuariivirga sp. | reverse complement strand
CTTCCGCAAGCAGCTCCTGTGTCATCATTGCGGGCATATGGCGCCATTGCCGAAAGCCTGCCCGCATTGCCAGGCGGAAGGAAAGCTAGTGCCGGTGGGGCCTGGTGTCGAGCGTTTGGCGGAAGAAGCGTTGCAGCGATTTCCCGAGGCGCGCATCGCCGTTCTCTCCAGCGATCTGCCGCGTGGGCTTATGCTCCGCGACAGCTTGCGCGATGTGGCGAAAGGAAAATATAATCTGGTGATCGGCACGCAGCTCGTGGCCAAGGGCCATCATTTCCCCCATTTGACACTTTCCGGCGTGGTCGATGCCGATCTGGCGCTTGAAACCAGCGATCCGCGAGGGAGCGAACGCACCTGGGCGCTGATGGCGCAAGTTGCAGGCCGCGCCGGGCGTGGGCAAAAACCCGGCCGCGCATTGATCCAGACCTATCTGCCGGACCATCCGCTGATGCGGGCCCTGGAGACCGGAGACCGCGAGAGCTATCTCAACCAGGAGAAAGCCATTCGTGACGCCGCCGGGCTGCCGCCTTATGGGCGACTGGCAGCAATCGTCATCTCGGGCCGCGACGGACCTGAAACCGAACGTTTCGCGCGCCGCGCCGGCAGAATCGTGCTATGGGCGGATGGCGTGAGCGTGCTGGGCCCAGCTCCGGCGCCGCTGCATCTTGTGCGCGGGCGGCACCGCTGGCGTTTCCTGATAAAAGCCAAACGCGAGGTAAACATTCAGAACTTCCTGCGTCAGTGGCTGAAGGACGTCACCCCCAAAGGCTCATTGCATCTGGCGGTGGATGTCGATCCCTATAGTTTTCTGTGATTTCAAAAATTTGACCATTTGAACAAAATCTGGCATCCTCGCGACATATTCACAGTCACGCGGGGAGAATTCGAATGGCGGCACCGAATGGGCCCGATATCGCGGGCAACCGCCTGCCGCGAGCCCAGTACGACAAGAATTTCACCGATCTCCATCCGCCGCTCGACGATCATGAGGCTTTGGTCGAGAGCGATCGCTGCTATTTCTGCCACGATGCGCCCTGCATGACGGCCTGCCCAACCACCATCGACATTCCGATGTTCATCCGCGAAATCCAGACGGGGCAACCGAAGAGTGCCGCCAAGACGATCTTCGACCAGAATATTTTCGGCGGCATGTGCGCGCGCGTGTGCCCGACGGAAACCCTGTGCGAGGAAGCCTGTGTGCGTGAGAAGGCGGAGGGCAAACCCGTCAAGATCGGCCAGTTGCAGCGCTATGCCAGCGACCTTCTGATGGCGGAGGAGCGGCATCCCTATACGCGCGCCAAAAGCACGGGGAGGAAAGTGGCGGTGGTGGGTGCGGGTCCCGCGGGGCTTGCTTGCGCCCACAGGCTTTCGATGCATGGCCATGATGTGACGGTGTTCGAGGCGCGCAAGAAATCGGGCGGCCTCAACGAATATGGCATCGCCGCCTACAAGACAGTCGATGATTTTGCCCGGAAGGAAGTGGAGTTCGTGTTGTCGATTGGAGGTATCGCGGTCGAGCATGGCAAGCGGCTTGGCAAGAAGTTGAAACTCAAGGATTTGCAGCGCGATTTCGACGCGGTGTTTCTTGGGCTTGGATTAGCCGGTGTCAATGCGCTGGGCGTGAGAAACGAGGATGTCTCCGGCAGCGAGGACTCGGCCGGCTATATCGCGGAGGTGCGCCAGGCCAAAGACCTGTCGAAACTTGCCGTGGGCAGGCGCGTCGCGGTGATCGGCGGCGGCATGACGGCGATCGATGTGGCCGTCCAGTCCAAACTTCTCGGCGCCGAAGATGTCACCATGCTTTACCGGCGCGGCCATGAACAAATGAAAGCCAGCCAATATGAACAAGACCTCGCCCAGACCAAGGGCGTCAAGATCAAGCACTGGGTGACGCCGAAAAAAGTGCTGACCAGGAAAGGCAAGGCCGTCGGGCTCACATGCGAATACATGAAAGAGGTAAAGGGCAAGCTCGTGGGGACGGGCGAGACCTTCGATCTCGCCGCCGACATGATCTTCAAGGCCATCGGCCAGACCTATGTGGACACGGCCTCCGGCGCGCTGGCCCTTGAAGGGGCGCGCATCAAAATCGATGCCGAACGGCGCACCTCGGTCAAAGGCATCTGGGCCGGTGGCGATTGCGTCGCGGGCGGCAAGGACTTGACGGTCGCCGCCGTCGACGATGGCCGCCGCGCGGCGGAATCGATCAACCAATTTCTGAAAGCGTAAGGAGAACGCCGATGGCCGACCTTCGCAGCAATTTTACCGGCATTAAATCGCCCAATCCCTTCTGGCTGGCTTCAGCACCGCCAACCGACAAGGAATACAATGTGGTGCGCGCCTTCCGGGCTGGTTGGGGCGGTGTCGTATGGAAAACCCTGGGAGAGGCCGGGCCACCCATTGTTAACGTCTGTTCGCGTTACGGCTCGATCGACTACAACGGCCAACGCATGATCGGCCTCAACAACATCGAACTTATCACCGACCGTCCGCTCGATATCAACCTCGCGGAAATCACCGCTGTAAAAAAAGCCTGGCCGGATCGGGCCATGGTGGTCTCGTTGATGGTGCCCTGCAACGAGCAGGCCTGGCGAGATATTCTGAAGGCCGTTGAGCAAACCGGCTGTGACGGCGTAGAACTCAATTTCGGTTGCCCGCACGGCATGAGCGAGCGCGGCATGGGTTCGGCGGTTGGGCAGG
>JBOHKD010000285.1:0-2699 GCA_050728895.1 Aestuariivirga sp. | reverse complement strand
AGATGATCCTGGTCAATCAGGAAATGCGCAAGGTTTTGGTGCATTTCGATCGCAACGGCTTCGGCTATACGCTCGACCGCGAAACCGGCGAGCCGCTGGTCGCGGAGAAATTCGATCCAGCGGTCAATTGGGCAACCAAGGTCGATCTTGACAAAAACTCCAAGACCTATGGACGCCCCCTGGTCGTGAAGGAATATTCGACCGAGCAAAATGGCGAAGACGTGAACTCGCAGGGGATCTGCCCGGCGGCGCTTGGTTCGAAGGACGAACAACCGGCCGCCTATTCGCCTATCACGGGCCTCTTCTATATTCCGGCCAATCACGTCTGCATGGATTATGAGCCCTTCCACGTGAGCTACACGGCCGGGCAGCCCTATGTCGGGGCGACCTTGTCGATGTACCCGCCGCCGGGCGAGTCCAACATGGGCAATTTCACCGCCTGGGACGCCAAGACCGGGAAGATCGTCTGGCAGAAAAAAGAGCTATTCTCCGTCTGGTCGGGGGCGCTAGCGACCGCCGGGAATGTGGTCTTCTACGGCACGCTTGAAGGCTATCTAAAAGCGGTGGACGCAAGGACCGGCGACGAGCTCTATAGTTTCAAGACGCCTTCCGGCATCATCGGCAACGTCTCGACCTATGAGCATAATGGCAGGCAATATGTCGCGGTGCTTTCCGGTGTCGGCGGCTGGGCGGGCATCGGTCTCGCGGCCGGCTTGACAAAGCCGACCGAGGGCCTTGGCGCGGTCGGCGGCTATGCCGCGCTCTCCAACTACACCGCGCTCGGCGGTCAGTTGACGGTTTTTGCCCTGCCGCCGGCGTTCTAGCTTTCGGCATGGCATGGCACAGCATTGCCAAACGCGAGACGCCCGGCGCTCAATCGGCGCCGGGCATTTTACGCGGTGCGCTTTTTTTTCTCGAACAAGGATCCTCTCGTGCAAATCAGCCCTCTGGTGCGGGCCTTTTCCCTCGCCTTGCTTTTCGCGTTCGGGACCGCGGCGATGGCCGAGGCCCCGGGAGATCCTAAGGCGGTCAAGCAGGATGACAAAGGCAAATATCTCGATGCAAAGGGAGACCCCACCTTCAACATAAAGCCGGACGGCACGGTTGATTGGTATAGCTATTCCGGAAACCGCCGCTACGGCGATTGCTTTGTCTGTCACGGTCCCGGTGGTGAAGGCTCGAGTTATGCGCCGTCTCTGAAGGATTCTCTGAAGACACTAAACTATGCGGAATTCTACGGGATTGTCGTGGGAGGCAAGCAGGATCTTGGGGCCGGCCAACACAAGGTGATGCCGGCGTTCGGGGATAACAAAAACGTCATGTGCTACATTGATGATATCTATGTTTATCTCCGCGCGCGATCTGTCGACGCATTAGGCCGCGATAAGCCGGAAAAACACGAAGCGAAGCCACCCTCGGCCGCCGAGGCGGAGCATGCATGTCTTGGCGACAAGAGTTAACTGTAATACGCAAGAACTTTAGGCGCGTCAGCATCCTGCTTGCGCTGGCTTTGCCAGTCTTTTTGATCGGGGCTGACGTATCGGCGCAAACCGGAGAAGAGGGTTCTACCGAACTTGTCGATCCGAAGGTATTGCGGGTCTGCGCCGACCCCAGGGATTTGCCTTTCTCGAATGAGGCCGGCGACGGGTTCGAGAACAAAATCGCCGCGCTTCTTGCGCACAAGCTCGGCAAACCGCTCGCCTATGAATATTACCCCGGCTCCAGCGGCTTCGTGCGCAATACGCTGAATGCACATCGTTGCGACGTGATCATGGGGATGCCGCAAGGAGACGATATCGTTCAAGGAACAAATCCCTATTACCGGACAAGTTATGCCCTGGTTTCGAAGCAGGGAGCCGGTCTCGAAACTATTGATAGCCTTGAAGATCCGCGTTTACAAGGCAAGCGCATCGGCATCGTGGCCGGCACGCCTCCCGCGACCAATCTCGCGGTCAATGGGCTTTTGGAGATGGTCAAATCCTATCCGCTCGTGGTCGACACGCGGTTTGACGCACCGGCTGCGGCAATGATCGCGGATCTCGAAGGCGACCGCATCGATGCCGCCATCCTTTGGGGCCCGATCGCCGGCTATCTCGCGACCCACTCCAAAATTCGGATGAAGGTCACGCCGCTCGTCAAGGAAGCGTCCGGACCGCGCATGATCTATCGAATCGGAATGGGGGTGCGCCATTCCGATCAGGACTGGAAACGCCGCTTGAACAACCTCATCGCCGAAAACCAGGCCGAGATCTCCCATATTTTGGCATCCTATGGCGTGCCTCTTCTCGACGAGAACAACGCCCTCCTCGCCCATCAATGAGAAGTACATCGCTAGCTAGCGCGAAGTTCCCGGAAGATCATTGTGCAATTGCTCGAGCGCTCGGCGCAAGCCGTGGAGCTGATCCACCAGGTGAAGGATGACGTCGACACCCTCGTCGTTGACTCCGAAATCGGCTTTCAGGTCCCGGACGAGATGTGCCCGCGCAACGTCCATGTCGGAGAAGTTCATTCCGGCGGAAGTCTGCTCTGGAATGAGCCATCGTTGCTCAAGCCAGAGATCCAGCGTCTGCGCCGGGAGGCTCGCAAAAGTCAGGAACTCCTGCTTGTTCATGATCATGATGTGCTATCCTCACGCGGGTTAAATGCCTTCCCTTTATCCCAATTCGAAACGAATGCATCGAGTTCCGGATCCGGAGGCT
>JBOHKD010000284.1:0-2699 GCA_050728895.1 Aestuariivirga sp. | reverse complement strand
GGCGGAAATCTCGCCGCTGATCACGTCACCGGAGTAGGTGACTTGACCTGCGACAGCCAAATCTCCCGGACCGAAAGAGCTGCCTGCCGCGTCGCTTTCTTCCAGCGCGATGGCAATGCCGATCGGCCCGCTCGCCCAGCTCAGGCGAATCTGCTGCGCATCGCCCGGATCATATGAACCGTCGAAGCTGCCGTTGCGATAGCTGCTGCCGGAAGAGCTGAACCAGTCGGTCCACCAGCAATTGCAGGCGCCATCCATGCCATAGCCGATGTTGCCGAGCGAACCCGAATAACCGCCGCCAAGCGTCAGCTCGGGGGTCATCGCCCACCAGCCCCAATACTCGTTACCGAAGAACTCGCTATCGCCTTCGACGCCGCCGCGCTGCGCGCGAAGCTGAACGCGCACGCCGACTTCGCCAACCGCCGTGTCGGTCTTGCCGACAACCTTGAGCTGGGCGCGGGTAAAGACGCTGGTCTTACTCTCGCCGTCGCCATTGACATAGAAGTAGTCGTAGTCTGTATAGGCGACGATGGCGTAGACATAGCCGGACCACTCGATCGTGGTCGATGGCGGAGCATCGGCCGCCGGCAGGACGCCGATCACATGCGCCGTGTCGCTGTAGCCTTTTGTAATGTAGTAGTCGGTCGGTGCGCCCGGAACGACCGTGGCATCGCCCTTGCTGTAAGTCATCAGCGAATAGCCGGTCGGCACCGATGGCGTGGCTTCGAGCTGGGCCACGCGGGCGTTCAGGGCTTCGATCTCGGCCTTGAGGGTGCTGAGATCGTCGGCCTGTGCGCCAATGGCCGAAACAGCGAGTGCTGCACCACCGAGGAGCGCCAGTTTCATCATCTTCATTGTTGTTCTCCCAAATCCCTGGAGTTGAGTAGCCCCCCCATCCCCTGCAAACGGTGCTGGAAGGCGATGCACGAGTCGTCGCACACGCCTAGTGTTGTCGCCGCAAAGCGGGCCGAGGTCAACGCAATAGGAGGGGCCTGCGCCAGAATTTCGCCACATGTAACTTAATTGCCACAGTTTTTTGCAAGCCGCTTTAACGTTCCGGTAATGTTTGGGAATCAATGGGTTAAACGAAAACACAAAAACCGGGTCAAAAGTTTTGGGTGGCGTGGCCGAAGTGCTGCTCCCCATGCTAACATATTGTTGCAAGAGCCAAGATGCGCTTAAACGCCGATGCCGCCGGAAACCTTTGATGAAAGCTTGGAAAAAATGATCTTACGGCCGGCCAAATGGATTTTTTATGCACCGGTGGCCGCGCTGCCGCTGCTCGCCGCCCTGGCGCTTGGGGGTGATTCTCGTTCCGGCAGCATCGTCGAAGCCAATTGGGTGTGGCTGCTTGCGGCCTTGGGGCTCGGCATCTGGTTCGGCTGGGCAACCGGCGCCCCGGGAGACGCGGCATGATCCAATATGTTCTGGAACTCGCAGGCTGGATCCTCGGCGCCTATATGGCGGGCTGCGTTATCGGTGCGTTTTTGCGGAACCTGTCCGGCAACAAAACCAAATCCGGCGTCTAGCCGGTCAGCGCCTGGCTTATCGGCAGGACGAAACCAGATCGGCGATGGAAGCGCCCTCGCAGGAGGCTGGTTTCACTACGGGGGCGCTATCGGCGACCTCGATCTTCTTGACAGAGCCCCGCGCCAAATCGGCGGTCAGTGGCCGCACCGTATCCGGTGCCAGCCGCGAGCGATAGACATGAATGTTCTGCAATACTTTTTGCACGTATTGCCGGGTCTCCTGGAAGGGGATGGACTCAACCCAGTCGATGGGATCGGCACCACGGCGCAGGTCGCCATATTCGGCCATCCATTCAACTGACCGCCGGGGGCCGGCGTTGTAGGCGACAAGTGTCAGAACATAGGAGCCGTTGAAATCCTCGAGCAGATCGCCGAGATGGGCCGCTCCGAGCTTGACATTGTAGGAGGGGTCCGATGTCAGCATGCCCTTCTTGTAGGCAAGCTTGTGGCGCTTGGCGATGAGCCTGGCTGTCGACGGCATGATCTGCATCAGGCCCTGGGCGCCCGCCTTGCTGCCGACGGTGGGATTGAATTCGCTTTCCTGCCGCGACAGGCCAAAGACGAGAGCCTTCTCCACCGGCCTGCCGGCCTGCTTCCAGCCCGGCAGTGCATTCACCGGATAGCTCCAGTGATCGATGTCGATATTGCGTGGAGCCGCCGCCTTGGCGAGCCTGAGCGCCATGGTGGCGCCACCTTCGGACCCCACCAGATCCGCCGCCGCATTCATTTCATCGGCCGTGTCGAAGCGGTTGGCGAAGGCCCACAGGAACATGTGGAGATCGCCCTTGCCGCCGGCCGCGGCCACCAGTTTGAAAGCCCGCGCCACTTCGTCCTTGTCGATCTTGGCGCGGGCCTCTGCCGTTGCCTCGCCACTTGCGATTTTTTCGGGAACCTTGCCGAGGCCCACCTTCTCGCGCGCCAGCTGGCCATAATAGACGGTTGAATACTGGGCGGCTTCGCGATAGGCGGATTTCGCTTCCGTCTCGCGGCCGAGCGCCGCAAAAGCCCGCCCGGTCCAGTATTGGGCGCGGGCCTTTTCCGTTTCCGTGCTGACAAGAGTGGCGAGTTTCTGGAAATGCGGAAGCGCCTTGCCCGGTTCCTTGAGGTGGCGGAGTGCTATCCAGCCTGCCAGGAATTCACCCTCGCTGGCGCCTTCACCCGATGCAACGC
>JBOHKD010000283.1:0-2700 GCA_050728895.1 Aestuariivirga sp. | reverse complement strand
GCATAAAACAGTGCGAACTCCGGCTGACCCTTCGAGGCCGCGTTCCGCGGCACCTCAGGGTGAGGATCGAAAGTCCCCCTGCCGCCACTGTTCTTTCGTGGCGAGGCGGAAAGCTTCGAAGCGGCCTTCGCCGATTGCCGCGCGGATGCCCTGCATCAATGACTGGTAATAAGCGATATTGGCCCAGGAGAGCAGCATCATGCCGAGCAATTCGTTCGAGCGGATCAAGTGATGCAAATAGGCACGTGAATATTGCGACAGCGCCGGACAAGGGCTTTCAGGATCGAGCGGGCGCGGATCGCCGGCATGTTTGGCATTGCGCAGGTTGATCTTGCCGAAGCGGGTGAAGGCCTGGCCGTGGCGTCCCGATCTCGTTGGCAACACGCAATCGAACATGTCGATGCCGCGCGCCACCGACTCGATAATATCCTCGGGCGTGCCGACCCCCATGAGATAGCGCGGGCGATCACCCGGCAGATGGGGCTCGGTGATTTCGATGGTCCGCAGCATCAGTTCCTGACCTTCGCCCACGGAGAGGCCGCCGATGGCGTAGCCCTCGAAGCCGATTGCCTTGAGCCCTTCGGCGCTGGCGCGGCGCAAGCGCTCGTTAATGCCGCCCTGGACAATGCCGAAATTGCCCCGGCCCGGCTGGCGTCCGAAGGCTTGCCGCGAGCGCTCGGCCCAGCGCAATGAGAGCTGCATGGCCTTCTCGGCGGCTTTCTCCGTGTGCGGATATTCGATGCACTGGTCGAGCTGCATCTGGATGTCGGAACCGAGAAGACGCTGGAAATCCATGGCACGCTCGGGCGGCAATTCATGACGCTTGCCGTCGATATGGGACTGGAACACCGCGGCCTGCTCGGTGATTTTGCGGATTTTCGACAGCGACATGATCTGGAAGCCGCCTGAATCGGTGAGGATCGGGCCGTCCCAGCCCATGAATTTGTGGAGGCCGCCGAGTTTCGCTACCTCCTCCGCTCCGGGCCTGAGCATCAAATGATAGGTGTTGCCGAGAATGATGTCGGTGCCGGCCGCCTTCACCTGGTCGAGGTAGAGGCCCTTCACGGTGCCGACGGTGCCTACCGGCATGAAGGCGGGGGTGCGGATGTCTCCATGCAACGTATGAACGGCGCCGAGGCGGGCGGCGCCATCGGTTTTGTGAAGCGAGAAGGAAAATTCGGAGCTCATGGTCCCGGGAATAGCAGGCTCGCGTCACCATAGGAATAGAAGCGATAGCCGTGCGCCATGGCATGGGCATAGGCCTGTTTCATCCGTTCAAGCCCGGCGAAGGCCGAGACCAGCATGAACAATGTCGATTTCGGCAGATGGAAATTGGTGAGCAGCAAATCCACGGCCATGAAACGATATCCCGGCGTGATGAAAATGTCCGTGGTGCCGGAAAACGCCTCCAATCCAGAACTTTCAAGCAGGCGGAGCGAGGTCGTGCCGACGGCTACGATGCGGCCCCCCGCGGCACGGGCGGCCTTGAGGCGGGCAGCCGTCGCGGTATCGATGCTGCCCCATTCGGCATGCATGCGGTGATCGCCGGTATCGGCGGCTTTCACCGGCAGGAAGGTGCCAGCGCCGACATGGAGCGTCACGAATTCCGCCGCTGTTCCAGACTCTTGCAGTGATTTCATCAGACTTTGGGTGAAATGCAGACCCGCCGTGGGCGCGGCGATGGCGCCCTCTTCCGTGGCGAACATGGTCTGGTAGTCGCAGCGATCCTGTTCGTCGGTGGCGCGCTTGCCCGCGATATAGGGTGGCAGCGGCATGTCACCCACAAGTTTGATAGCCTCGTCCAGCACCGGCCCGGAGAGATCGAAGGCGAGCGTGATTTCGCCCGCCTCGCCCTTGGCTTCAACGGTCGCATCGAGGGTACCGTCAAGGCACAGGCGGCCTTCGCCACCGAAGCGCAACCGGTCGCCGACAGCAAGTTTCTTGCCCGGTTTGGCAAAGGCCTTCCAGCGCGAGCCATCGAGACGCAGGTGCAGAAGCGCTGCAATTTTCGGGGCCGTGCCGGAGCGTCCCGCGCGATGGCCGGAAAGTGCGGCAGGAATGACTTTAGTGTTGTTGAACACCAGAACGTCGCCTTGGCGCAGTTGCGACGGCAGATCGCGCACGATTCGGTCTTCGATGCTGTCAGGCCGCACAACCAGGAGCTTGGCGGAATCGCGTGGGGAAGCTGGCCGAAGCGCTATCCGCTCGGGTGGCAGGTCGAAATCGAAATCGGCAACGCGCAAATGCGGGCGTCCTTATTTGGCGTCGGCAGCCACCCGCATCTTGGCGATCTTGTCGGGATTGCTGACCGGCTCGCCGCGCTTGATGGTATCGACGATGTCCATGCCTTGGGTCACCTTGCCCCAGAGCGTGTACTGGCGGTCGAGGAAGGAAGCATTGTCAAAGCAGATGAAGAACTGGCTGTTGGCCGAATCCGGGTTTTGCGAACGCGCCATGGAACAGGCGCCCCGCACATGCGGCTCCTTGGAAAACTCGGCCTTGAGGTTGGGCTTTTTCGAGCCGCCCGCGCCGGTGCCGGTCGGATCGCCGCCCTGGGCCATGAAGCCCTCGATGACGCGGTGGAACACCACGCCGTCATAGAAGCCCTCGCGCGCCAGTTCCTTGATGCGCGCCACATGGCCGGGAGCTAGATCGGGGCGGAGTTCAATCACAACCCGGCCTTTGGCATCGCCCTTGTGG
>JBOHKD010000282.1:0-2705 GCA_050728895.1 Aestuariivirga sp. | reverse complement strand
CGCCCATGCGGCGCTCAAGCTCGCCCATGACATCGGCGAGCGGCACGCCCGCCGCTTCTAGCAGAACAATCAAATGATAGAAAACGTCGGCCGCTTCCGAGGTGAGATGTTTCCTGTCGCCCAGGACCGCGGCAAGGGCCGCTTCCACCGCCTCCTCGCCCAGTTTCTTGGCGCATTTCTCGATCCCCTGCGACAGGAGCTTCGCCGTATAGGAGTCTTGCGGCGGCATGGCGCGCCGGCTTGCCACCACCTCGGCCAGTCCCGCCAATATCTCGAGCCTGTGGTCCCCCATGGCTTCTCCTAAGGTATGATCAACCGTTATTGAATCTTCTTGTTTCTCCCTCCCCCTTGCGGGGAGGGTGGCGCGGAGACCGCGCCGGGTGGGGGTCTGGCGGTCTGGCAAAGAATCGAGCGGCTCTTCTTGAAAAGCCGGAGCGACCCCCACCCTTAATCCCTCCCCGCAAGGGGGAGGGAGAATTCTGGATTGACCTTCTCCTTGAACCATTTCAAGGCGAATAGCTTCTAACACAGCCGGACCGGCACGCCATAGGCCGAAAGGTGGCGCTTGGTTCCGGCTATCGAATGATGGCCAAAGTGGAACATGGATGCCGCCAGCACCGCCGCCGCGTGACCATCGCGGACACCCGCGACCAGATGATCCGGAACCGCCGCTCCTCCCGAAGCGATGACGGGCACGGAAACCGCATCCGCCACGGCGCGCGTAAGCTCGATGTCATAGCCTTGCCCCGTGCCGTCGCGGTCCATGGAAGTGAGCAGGATTTCCCCCGCGCCCAGCGAGACGGCCTGGCGCGCGAAACTCACGGGATCGAGCCCGGTTGGGGTGCGGCCGCCATGGGTGAAGATCGCCCAGCGTCCGGTCCCGGCCGATTTCGCATCGATCGCCACGACGATGCATTGGCTGCCGAATTTCTCCGCCGCGCGGGCGACAAAAGAAGGATCGGCAACGGCTGCTGAATTCACGGCGATCTTGTCGGCGCCCGCCAGCAGAAGCTTGCGGATATCATCGAGGGTGCGAACGCCTCCGCCCACGGTGAGCGGCATGAAACAACTCTCGGCGGTCTGCGCCACAAGATCGAAGATGATGGCGCGCTTCTCGTGGCTCGCGGCGATATCGAGAAAGCAAAGCTCATCCGCTCCCGCCGCATCATAGGCCCTGGCGATTTCAACGGGATCGCCGGCATCGCGCAGATTGACGAAATTGACGCCCTTGACCACGCGCCCGCCTTCGACGTCGAGACAGGGTATGAGACGGACTTTCAACATACGGATTTTCCGCCGATCATGCGGAGTGCCGCTTCCGCATCGAGCCTGCCATCATAAAGCGCCCGGCCCGAAATCGCACCTTCGAGGATAGCGCAATCGGGCTGAAGCAGCCGCTCGATGTCGGCGATCGAAGCAAGGCCGCCGCTGGCAATCACGGGAATGGACGTGGCGCGCGCCAGCGCCAGCGTTGTTTCGATGTTGAGGCCCGCAAGCACGCCGTCACGTTCGATATCGGTGTAAATGATTGCCGACACGCCTGCGTCCTCGAAGCGCCGCGCCAGTTCTATTGCAGTGAGTTTGCTTGTTTCAGCCCAGCCTTCGACGGCTACTCGTCCCGCTCTTGCATCGAGCCCCAAGGCGATATGGCCAGGGAACCGCTTGCAGGCTTCGCGCACAACTTCCGGCGACTTGAGCCCCGCAGTGCCTAGAACGACGCGCTTTATGCCCAGCGCCAGCCAGCCCTCGATTTGCGCGAGATCGCGGATGCCGCCGCCAAGCTGCGCCGGAATTTTCACAGCCTTGAGGATATCCTCGACCACCCGGCCATTGACCGGCTTGCCGGCGAAGGCGCCATTGAGATCGACAAGATGCAGCCAGCGAAACCCTTGCGCTTCGAAGATTTGCGCCTGAGCTACGGGATCGTCGTTGTAGATCGTCGCTTGCTCCATCGCGCCCCGCGTCAGGCGCACGCATTTGCCGTCCTTCAAATCGATTGCCGGAAACAGGATCACGGGCGCCACTTGAGGAAATTGGCAATGAGCGCCAGCCCCAGCGTCTGGCTTTTCTCGGGATGAAACTGTGTGCCGGCGATGTTGCCGCGCCCCACCATGGCGGTAATCGCCATGCCATAGGGCGTGGTGGCGATGACATCGGCGCCGTCGGCCGCTTCCAGATGATAGGAGTGAACGAAATAGGCATGGAGGCCGTTATCGCCAAGCGGCAGCCCAGCGAGCAGCGGATGGGGTTTCACAAGATTGAGCGTGTTCCAGCCCATGTGCGGGATCTTGAGCGTTTGATCGGCGGGTGCGATCCGCTTCACTTCGCCTTCGATCCAGCCGAAGCCTTGCGTAACATCATGCTCGAGCCCGCGCGAGGCCATGAGCTGGGCGCCCACGCAAATGCCAAGGAGCGGTTTGGCCCGCGACACGACTTGCCGGTCCAGCGTATCCCACATGCCAGGAATTGCCCGGAGGCCATCGCGGCAATCCTTGAAGGCGCCAACTCCCGGCAGCACGATGCGTTCGGCGCGGGCGGCGATATCGGGATCGGCGGTCACGCGGATATCGGCGGCAAGCCCCGCCTCGCTAGCGGCGCGCTCAAAAGCCTTGGCCACGGAATGCAAATTGCCGGAGCCGTAATCGATGATGGCAACGGACATTTGTTTCACTTAGGCGGCGCCGAAAATGCCGAGCGTATCGGGC
>JBOHKD010000281.1:0-2709 GCA_050728895.1 Aestuariivirga sp. | reverse complement strand
ATGCCGCCTATTGCAAGGACATGGAAGACGTCCAGCCCGGTGAATACGTGGAAATTGCCGTGACCGACACGGGTTGTGGCATCGCACCCGAAAATCTCGAAAAGGTGTTTCAGCCCTTCTTCACCACCAAGGGGCCGGAGGCCGGCTCGGGCCTCGGGCTCTCGATGATTTATGGTTTTGCCAAGCAGTCAGACGGCCATATCAAAATCTATTCGGAAGTGGACCATGGTACTACCATGCGGATGTTCCTGCCGCGCCTCAAGGCGGCCGCACCGGCGGAAACACCGGAGGTAGCACTTTCGACCGTCATGTGGAAACTTGCCACCCCCGAGCTGCGGCGCAAACCGATCGTGCTGGTGGTCGAGGACAATCCTTCGGTCCGCGATGTGGCGGCGGCCATGATCGAGGACATGGGCTTCGAAGTAATCGTGGCGGCAAGCGGAGCCGAGGGCCTGAAGGCCATAGAGGATCGCCGGGACATCGACCTGGTGCTGTCGGACGTGATCATGGCCGGCGGCATGAATGGCCCCGAGATGGCCCAGAAGGCGCTTACCGTGCGCCCCGAGCTCAAGGTTCTTTTCATGTCGGGCTATGCGCCGGGTTCGCTTCGCCAGATGCAGGAAGACCTGCCCAACGCCATCGACTTGGTCAGCAAGCCCTTCACCCGCAACGATCTGATGACCAAGGTGAAGCGGGCGCTGGCGGCGTAAGGCGCTTGATTTCTCGTCACGGCATTCCCCTTTCCTCGTCATGGCCGGGCATCGTCCCGGCCATCTTCTTCCTCGTATCAAGAAGATGCCCGGAACAAGTCCGGGCATGACGAGAGGGGGTATCTTCTTTTCTCCATAACACGGCTTGGAGAGAGAAGCCTCAAGACCACCCCCGCGCCTTGCCTTCTCCGGTCAAGGCCGTGGCCAATGCCTTGACATCGGCAAGTGCCGCATCGAGTGCCGGAAAATCGCGCGAGCGCAACACCAGGGTGGTGGCGAAACCGTCCGGTGCCTGGAACGGATAGGAACCGATGGCGACCGAAGGGTAGCGGTTCTGGATTTCCGCCAGGGGTAAGGCGACATCGCCTTCGCCGCCCAGGAATTCCACGCTGCGCGATTGCATCGGAATGCCCTTGGCAAGTCGCGGACCGATTACCTCCATCATGGCCTGCATGATTTTCGGAACGCCCGCCATCACGAAGACATTCTCCATCTGGAATCCCGGCGCCAGCGAAACCGGGTTCTCGATCAGGACAGCGCCCTCAGGCATGCGCGCCATGCGCATGCGGGCTTCATTGGGCTCGCGGCCGATCTCCTTGAAGTACCCTCCGAGAATCTCGACCGCCCTGGGATCGTGGCCGATTGGCACATTGAAAGCCTTGGCTACGGACTCGGCCGTGATGTCGTCGTGGGTGGGACCGATGCCGCCCGTGGTGAGCACATAGGTATAACGCGCCCGCAGCGCATTGACCGCCGCCGCGATCTCCGCCTCGCTATCGGGAACGACACGGGCTTCCAGGAGATCGATGCCAAGAGCGTTAAGATAGTCGGCGATATAACCCAGGTTCTTGTCCTTGGTGCGGCCCGAAAGGATTTCATCCCCGATGAGAAGCACCGCGGCGGTCGGAACGGATACTGACATTGTCTCAATCTCTCATCTCTACTCCGTCACCCCGGCGAAAGCCGGGGTCCAGCTTCGACATGGATTCCAGCTTTCGCTGGAATGACGAAAAACGGGAGTGTTGAGGCTTTCGCCCCATGCTGTAAAGTCACCCCATGACCTATGCCTCCGCCGGTGAAAACCTGTCCCCCCGTTCGACGAAGATCACGCTGCATGAGCCGGCGGATTTCGAGGCCATGCGCCAGGCGGGCCGCCTTACCGCCGAAGCGCTCGATATGCTGGTGCCCCATGTGCGGCCCGGTGTTACCACCGAGACCCTCGACAATCTCATTGTAGAATTTGCCCGTGGCCACGAGGCGAGCCCGGCGCCGCTCAACTATCGCGGCTATCCCAAATCCATTTGCACCTCGATCAACCATGTCGTCTGCCACGGTATTCCCAACGACAAGCCGCTGCGCGAGGGCGATATCCTCAACATCGACGTGACCCTCATCACCGGCGGCTGGCACGGCGATTCGAGCCGCATGTATTGCGTGGGCGAGGTGAGCCGCAAGGCCGAGCGGCTTGTCGAGGTCACCTATGAATGCCTGATGCGCGGCATCGCCGCCGTCAAGCCGGGCGGCCACCTTGGCGACATCGGCCATGCCATACAAGCTTACGCCGAGGCCGAACGTTGTTCGGTGGTGCGCGATTTTTGCGGGCACGGCCTGGGCCGCGTTTTTCATGCCCATCCCAATGTGTTGCATTATGGCCGTTCCGGTGAAGGCGTGGAGCTGAAGCCCGGCATGTTCTTCACCATCGAGCCGATGATCAACCTTGGCCGCCCCCATGTGAAAATCCTTGCCGACGGCTGGACCGCCGTCACCCGCGACCGCTCGCTCTCGGCGCAATTCGAGCATACGGTGGGCGTCACCGAAACGGGCTGTGAAATCTTCACCCTCTCGCCCAAGGGCTTGCATTGCCCGCCCTACGGGATTTGAACCATGGGCGAGTTGGATGATGCGGGCATCAAGCCATCACCGCATTTTCTCGGCCACCGCGAACGCCTGAAAGGCCGTTTCCGCGCTGGTGGCGCCGATGCCGTGCCCGACTACGAAC
>JBOHKD010000280.1:0-2717 GCA_050728895.1 Aestuariivirga sp. | reverse complement strand
GTCCGGCAGGCCGCGGGTGTATCCATCACTTCGACGCCAACGCGCCCTCGCGCCAGCGATTGCAGAAGGCGGCGTTGGACGAAGCGCAGGCTTTTCCCCGTGCCAAGCAGCACAATTTCCACGCCGAGACCGGCCAGAAACTCGAGATCCTCTTCCCGCAGTGTATCCACTCTTGAAACAGCCCAGGTCTCGACCGGCCGATCGGGCAGAACCACGAGACTGCGTTCGTAGCGCACCGCGTTCACCATCACATAGCCCTCACCATAACCGGTAAAGGTATTCTGATTGTCGCTTCGGGCGAGGTGAAGTTTCAAGGCGCGGAGTTTCTTTGCTGCAATGCGGCTGATCCGGTAGGATTATAACTTTTCAATCGCCCCAATTTCCATCGCCTCGACAATTGGTTACGAGTCGACGGCAGCGCCGGCCCGAACCCATGCCCATGAACGATTTTCCCCGCATACGACGCCTGCCACCTTACGTCTTCAACATCACCGGCGAATTGAAGGCGGCGGCACGCAGCCGCGGCGAGGACATCATCGACATGAGCATGGGCAACCCGGATGGGGTGACGCCCAGGCACATCGTGGACAAGCTGGTGGAGGCGTCGCAGCGCATCGATACCCACGGCTACTCGGTTTCCAAGGGCATCCCGCGGTTGCGCCGCGCGATCTGCAACTGGTACCAATCCCGCTTTGGCGTCACGTTGGACCCGGATTCCGAGGCCATCGTCACGATCGGCTCCAAGGAAGGCCTCGCGCACCTGATGCTCGCCACCCTGGATCACGGCGACACGGTGCTGGTGCCGAATCCAAGCTATCCCATTCATATTTACGGTGCTGTGATCGCCGGCGCGGATATCCGCTCGGTGCGCATGACGCCGGGAATCGATTTCATCCAGGAACTGCAGCGGGCGATACGGGAATCCATCCCCAAGCCGAAGATGATGATCCTGGGTTTTCCGAGCAACCCGACCGCGCAATGCGTGGAGCTCGATTTCTTCGAGCGGGTCGTGGCGCTGGCCAAGGAATACGGCATCCTGGTGGTGCACGATCTCGCCTACGCCGACATCTGCTTTGACGGCTGGAAGGCGCCATCGATGATGCAGGTGCCGGGCGCTCGCGAAGTCGGGGTCGAATTCTTCACCATGAGCAAGAGCTACAACATGGCCGGCTGGCGCGTCGGCTTCATGGTTGGCAACAAGGAACTGGTTTCCGCATTGGCACGCATCAAGAGCTACCATGACTACGGCAGCTTCACCCCCATCCAGGTGGCATCCATCGCCGCCCTTGAGGGCCCCCAGGACTGCGTGCGCGAAATCTGCGAGAAGTATCAGAAACGCCGCGACGTCCTCGTGCGAGGCCTGCATGAGGCCGGGTGGATGGTGCAGGTGCCGAAAGCGTCGATGTACATCTGGGCCGAGATTCCGGCGCCTTACAAAGGCATGGGATCGTTGGAATTTGCCAAAAAACTTCTGGCGGACGCCAAGGTGGCGGTTTCCCCCGGCATCGGCTTCGGCGAGTACGGTGACGGCCATGTGCGCTTCGCCCTGATCGAGAACGAAGCGCGCACACGCCAGGCCGTGCGGGGAATCAAGGAAATGTTCCGTCGCGACGGGATGCTGGTGCCCGGCCCACGCCTCGTTTCCGCGTAGGCCTGCGCGCCGGTCAGCTTGACCTTGTACAAGGCGCGCCGAATTTTCAGGTTTCCGATTCGATCGGGCGCGCGTCGCCCGATCATTTTGTGTAGAGATTGATCATGACAGCCGACGCGTTGCGCATCGTGCAGATCACCGGGAAGAATGGCGAAGTGCTGGAGCGCGAGTGGCTCGCCGGCGCCGAGGCCGTGCATCGACAGTTGCGTCCACAATTGCCGGCCGATTACCCCGCCAAGATGCAGCGGATTTTCCGCGACGGGGGCGAGATGTGCATCGCGGTGAGGAACAAGAAAGTGGTCGGCGTGGCGGTCTACCGCGAGTTTGAGAACACCCATGCCGGCCGCCGGTTCTACGTCGATGATCTGGTGACTGATGAACGCGAGCGCTCCTCCGGAATAGGGCAGGTGTTGTTGGCCTATCTGCAACAGTCCGCCCGCGAACGCGACTGCCCGGGACTGGACCTGGAGTCGGGTACGCACCGCACCCGCGCGCATCGTTTTTACTTCCGCGAAGGATTTTTCATCACCTCATTTTCGTTCAGAAAAGATTTTTCATGAAACCGATGCATGTGGGCCTGCTCGGCATCGGCACCGTGGGGGGCGGAACGTTCGCCGTGCTCCGCCGCAACCAGGAAGAGATCACCCGGCGGGCCGGCCGCGGCATCGTCATCAGGATGGTCGCCGACAAGGACCTTGGCCGGGCGCGCAAGCTGGTTGGCGATGCCGCCGAGATTACCGATGACGCTTACAAGGTGGTAGGCAACCCCGATATCGACATCGTGATCGAATTGATCGGAGGCACCAAAGTCGCGAAGGACTTGATTCTGGCGGCGATCGACAACGGCAAGCATGTCGTTACCGCCAACAAGGCCTTGCTGGCGACACACGGCAACGAGATTTTCCTTGCCGCGCAAAAGAAAGAGGTCATGGTCGCCTTTGAAGCGGCGGTTGCGGGCGGTGTGCCGATCATCAAGGCGCTACGCGAAGGCCTGACGGCCAACCGCATCGAGTGGATCGCTGGAATCATCAACGGGACCTCGAACTTCATCCTGTCGGAGATGCGC
>JBOHKD010000279.1:0-2719 GCA_050728895.1 Aestuariivirga sp. | reverse complement strand
TGATCGCGGCTGAGACTTGTGACATCGGCGCCGCTGAAGCGGTAGGTGCCGCGGCTTGGCGTATCGAGGCAGCCCAGAATGTTCATGGCGGTGGATTTGCCCGACCCCGAAGGGCCCATGATGGCGGTGAATTCGGCCCGCTCGATTGTGAGATCGACGCCTGCTAGCGCCCGTATCCTGCCCTCGCCCTCGCCATAGACGCGCTCGATGCGTTCAAACGACAGAAGCGGGGCACTTCCACTCACTTGCCGGTTCCGGCCGCTTGGGTGATGACGGCATCGCCTTCCGCGAGAGCGCCGCCGATGATTTCGGTAAGCTTGCCGTCGCTGGCCCCGGTCGTAACACTGACCTCGCGGGCCACGCCATTGTCCAGAACCCACAACTTGCGCTCGCCGTTTGCCGCTTCGTTGCTGGTGGCCTTGGTAGAGCGCGGCCAGCGCGGCATGAACAGACCCGTGAGGCTGAAGCCCTGTTGCGGCTTGGCCACTGGCGGAGTGTAGCGCAACGCCGCGTTGGGAACGCTGAGTGCTCCCGGAATTTCCCGCACCACGATGCTGGCCGTCGCCGTCATGCCGGGGCGCAACAGCAGAGCGGAATTATCGACGGTGAGGATCGCCTTGTAGGTCACGACATTGTCGGTGGTCTGGGGTGAAAATTCGACCTCCTGGATCGAGGCGGGAAAATTTTTACCCGGATAGGCATCGACGGTGAAGCTAGCCTGCTGGCCGGTGGTTACGGCGCCGATATCGGCCTCGTCCACGTCGGCTTCGACCTGCATGCGCTTGAGGTCCTGGGCCAGTGTAAACAGTACCGGCGCCTGCAGCGAGGAGGCAACGGTCTGGCCGGGTTCGACGGCGCGCTTGAGAACCACGCCATCGACAGGCGAGAGGATGCGCGACTTGTCGATATCGGTCTGCTTGAGCACCAGATCGGCCTTGGCGACGGCGACATCGGCAAGTGCCGCGTCGATGCCGGCGGAGGCGCGAATTTGGGCGGCAACCGCCGTATCGAGATCCTGGCCGGTGGAAATACCTTTTTTGCTCAGGGTTTCAACCCGCGCCAGAGCGCGCTCGCGTTCCGCCATGGTTGCCCTGGCATCGGCAACCTTGGCCTCGGCCGCGGTGACGGTGGCTTTGGCGCGGTCGAGCTGGGCCTTGAGCCGTTCGGTGTCGAGCTCAGCCAGCACGTCACCCCGTTTCACCAGGCTGTTATTATCGACATTGACATTGCGCACCACGCCCGACAATTCGCTTGAGACATCGACCTGCGTGGTCGGCTGGATTTTTCCCGTGGCCGTTACCGTAATGATGAGTTGGGTTCGCGTGACTTGTGTTGTTTCATAAGCGGTGGCATTGGCATCCAGCCCGTTCCACCAATACAACCACGCCGCCATGCCGATCATGACGGCCGTAAGGACCAGCCACAGTCCCCGCTTTCGCCAGGTTCCGCGGCGCCCCTGGCCATCGATCCCCAGAACGGCTTCAATCTCGGCGGGATCGGGAAGCGTTTGTATGTTCATGTGTCTGACAATGCACCCGGAATTGTGGCCCCGGCAAGGGCTTCGCCTTACGATTACCGTGAGAATCCAAACCCTGATATGAGGCGCCATGGCGGAAATTCAATTCGAACCCATGCCCGGCGGCGCCTCTATCGCCTACCGTGAGGATGGCGGCTCCGGGGCGCTGGGACGCTGCGGGTTTTTTTGGCTGGGCGGCCTCAAGTCCGACATGGACGGCGCCAAGGCGGAAACCATTGCCACGCTGGCGCGCGACACCAGGCGTCCATCGCTGCGCTTCGATTACGCCGGGCACGGCAGTTCCGGCGGCCTGTTTGTCGACGGCACCATCTCGGACTGGCTTGCCCAATCGCTCCATATGTTCAGGCAGCGAAGCCTGGGCCGCCGCATCGTGATCGGCTCCAGCATGGGCGGTTGGCTGGCGCTGCTGATGCTGCGCAAACTGCTGGCCGGGGACGCGACCCAAGCGGCGCGAATTGCCGGGCTTGTGCTTCTTGCTCCCGCCGCCGACATGACCGCCGATCTCATGTGGACGGTCTTTCCGGCGAAGGTCCGTACGGAGATCGCCGAAAAGGGCGAGTGGATGCGGCCCTCCGCCTATGGCGATCCCTATCCCATCACGGCGCGGCTGATCGAGGACGGCCAAAGCCATTTGCTGCTGCCGCAAGGGCTCAATTGCGCCTGTCCGGTGCGCATCCTCCAGGGCGATAGCGACGCGGATGTTCCGCCCGCCCACGCGCTCAAGGTTTTTGAGGCCCTGCGGGGACCGAACATCAGCTTGACGCTCATCAAGGGTGGCGATCATCGCCTCTCCACCCCCGCCCAACTCGCCATGCTGCGCGAGGCAGCCTTGCGGCTGGCCGAGCGGGCAGATGGAATCAGCGTTTGAGGTCTTGCAATAAAGCGGCAAGGCCCTCGCGGTAGTTCGGGTAGCGAAGCCTGACGCCCAGTTCCTTTTTCATGCGGACGTTCGAGACGCGCTTGGATTCCGTATAGAAACTCCGCGCCATGGCTGAGAGCTGGGCACCTTCGAAGGCGATGCCGGGAGGCTCGGGAAGGCCCAAAAGTTTGGCCGCGTAAGAAACGACATCCTGGGGCGGACAGGGCTCGTCATCGCAAACATTATAGGCGGCACCGGGATTGGGCTTGGCGATCGAAGCCTCCAGCACGCCCGCGACATCGTCCACATGAATGCGGCTGAAC
>JBOHKD010000278.1:0-2728 GCA_050728895.1 Aestuariivirga sp. | reverse complement strand
CCGGAACATCGACGGAGGTCGTGTCTCTGGGATCGACGCTCGCCATGGATTTCAGCATGATTGCGGCATCGCGAACGTCGCGCGCGATGGGTCCCGCCTGATCGAGCGATGAGGCAAAGGCAACGATCCCCCAGCGCGAACAGCGGCCATAGGTGGGCTTGATGCCCACGATGCCGGTGAAGGCCGCAGGCTGGCGGATGGAGCCGCCGGTATCGGTCGCCGTCGCCGCCGCGCACAGATGCGCCGCCACCGCCGTGGCGGAGCCGCCGGAGGAGCCGCCGGGTACCAGGGCCGCGTTCGAGTTCCTACGCTTCCACGGATTGATGACATTGCCGTAGTAGCTCGTCTCGTTGGAGGAGCCCATGGCGAACTCGTCCATGTTGAGCTTGCCGAGCATCACAGCACCTTCGCGCCAGAGATTGCTTGTGACGGTCGATTCATAAGGCGGCTTGAAGCCATCGAGCACGTGGCTCGCGGCCTGGGTGTGCACGCCCTTGGTGGCGAAGAGGTCCTTGATGCCGAGAGGAATGCCTTCGAGCGCGCCGCCCTCGCCACGGCCAAGTTTGGCGTCGGAGGCTTTCGCCATCTCGCGGGCCTTCTCCGGTGTTTCTACGATATAGGCGTTAAGAGTGCGCGCCTTCTCGATTGCCGCGAGGTAGGCGTCGGTGAGTTCAAGTGCCGAGAAGTCTTTGTTCTTCAGCCCGTCGCGCGCGGCAGCAATGGTGAGCGAGGTGAGACTTTCTGTCATTCACCTCTCCCGTGGGAGAGGTCGGCCGCCAAAAGGCGGACGGGTGAGGGGATCGGATGTATCATTGAGATACCGTGTCCCCTCATCCTCCCGCGCGTTCGCGCGGGCCCCTCCTTCTCCCAAGGGAAAAGGGAAAGTGGCGCGGGCTGCGTGGGCAATTTCCAGTATTCGATCAACTACGCCGTCCAGCGCCTCGATAATGTCAATGTTCCAGAACCGCAAGACGGTGTATTTCATGTCTTCGAGCACTAAGGTGCGGATACGGTCGCGGTTCTCCCGCTCCGCGTGCTGGCCACCGTCCAATTCGATGATGAGGCCGATTTCTTCACAACAGAAATCGGCGACATAATTGCCTACGGGATGCTGCCGGCGGAACTTGTATCCTTCAAGTTGCTTGTTGCGAAGCACAGACCAGAGTTTCGCCTCCGCCGGAGTCGATTCCGCACGCAATTTCCGCGCCAGAGGCACGAGCCGGTTCGCTGTCATTCACCTCTCCCTCGGGAAAGGCCGGCCGCTGAGAGGCGAACGGGTGAGGGGATTAAGTGCATCAATTGCAACACTGTGTCCCCTCATCCGGCGCGTTCCGCGCCACCTTCTCCCAAGGGAGAAGGGAATTGAGCCATGCCTTTGTCACTCAACCACCTTGGGCACCATGAAAAAATTATCTTCCTGGGCGGGAGCGTTTTGCATCACCTCGGCGGCACAGTGGCCGTCGGTCACCTCATCCTCGCGCATTTTCATTTTCATGGTGACGACGGAGGTGAGCGGCTCCACACCCGCGATATCGGCCTCGTTCAATTGCTCGATCCAGTGCAGGATGGAATTGAGTTCACCCGCGAGACGGGGCACATCCTCGTCCTTGAGCTTGATGCGCGCCAGCCGCGCCACCCTTCTCACGGTTGCCTGATCGACCGGCATTGTCGTTGATCCCTCGATAAATCCGGGGGCTGGATAGCACCCGCTCAACTCACCCGCAACTTGGCCTTCTGGCGGCCCGATTCATCAAAATTCCCGGGCCGCAGCCAGTTTTCGAAACCATCGCGCACCCGGTGCCAATCCTTGTCCAGCATGGCATACCAGGCGGTGTCGCGATTGCGGCCCTTGACGATATAATGCTGGCGGAAAATACCCTCGAAAGTGAAGCCAAAACGCTCCCCCGCCCGGCGTGAGGGCGCATTGAGGGCATCGCATTTCCATTCCAGCCGCCGGACGCCGAGATCGTCGAAACAATGGCGGATCATCAGGAAGATCGCCTCGCTCGCCTCGCGGGTTTTTTGCAGGCCGGGCGACAGCCAGATGTGGCCGATCTCGATCACGCCATTGGCGGCATCGGCGCGCAGGAAAGAACCCATGCCGCAGGCTTTGCCGCTATCCCTGAGGACGATCGCGTAAAACCAGGGATCGCGCGAGGCCTCCCTGCCCTTCAGCCATTCTTCGAACGCCTCGAAGGATTCCCAGGGGCCGTAGCCCATATAGGTCCACACATGGCCTTGCGGGTCCTTGCCGGTGAAGGAGTCATAGAGTTCTTTGGCGTGTCTCGCGGCCGAGACCGGTTCCAGCCGCACCCAACGCCCCGGCAAGGGCCGGAGATCGGGCAGGTTGCCGGAGGGCGGCGGATCGACGATGGCTCCAAGGGCACGTTCATTTTGCTTGGCCATATTCTTATCCTTTTGCCACACATAGCAAATCGGCTAGCAAGGTATCATGGCCGCTTCCGATGTCCCGCTCAAGACCGCTTTGCAGGAGGTCGCCCCGCCGGCGCGGCTCATGGGGCTCGATCTTGGAACGAAAACCATCGGTGTCGCCACCAGCGACCTTACCCGCCAAATCGCCACGCCCATCAAGACTATTGCGCGCACCAAGTTCACGGTGGATGCGGAAAAATTGCTGGCCATCGCGGCACGAGAAAATATCGGGCTCATCGTGCTGGGCTTGCCTGTCAACATGGATGGCAGCGAGGGACTCCGCGCCCAATCCACC
>JBOHKD010000277.1:0-2734 GCA_050728895.1 Aestuariivirga sp. | reverse complement strand
GGCCTTATCTTGCACCAGCCAGGCCTTGATGCCGCCGGGGCTCGTTACCTCCTCGATTTTGAAAGCGAAGGCGGGCGATGCGATCAAAACCAAAATAAGCGCCTGCAAAAGCCAAGTGCGAAGGTTGAGCATGCTGCCTCAGTTCTGGATGCCGTCAAGAACAACCGGTTGAATGTCCGTGCCGCCCTGCCCTTGGCTTGCGGGCAAAAGCAGGCCGGTGACGGAATTTTTCCGGTCCAGCAGCGCCTTGGCCACGGCCTGCACATCGCTCAGCGTCACGGCGGCGACATTGCGGTCCCAATCAAGCACGTCCCGCGACGATTGACCGACAGCGAGCGCCGCGCCGAAAATCCGGGCGAGTCCATCCTGATCGTCGAGAAGATAGACGGATTCGGCAATGACGCGGTTGCGCATGATATCGAGTTCTTCCTGGGTCACGCCGTTGGCCAGAATATCGGCTATGGTCGCGTTGATTGCCTCCTCGATCCTGGCCGGATCGACATCCTGAATGGGTTCGGCGTAAAAACCGAAACTTCCGTAATCCAGCGCATCGCCCGAATACCAGGCCCCCACCTGGCCAGCGATTTTCAGCTCGACCACGAGTTTTTGATAGAGCCTGCTGCGTGAACCCGAACCAAGGATGTTAGCCAATACTTGCAGCGCCATCGCTTCCCGGCCCTTGGCGTGGACTTCAGCCGGAGCGAGATAGTTCCGCTGCCAGTAGGGGGAAGCGGTGCGATCGTCCATCACAATAACGCGGCGCTCGGCAATGGGCTCGGGCTCCTGTGTGCGGACACGGGGTTGCGGCGTGCTCACATTTTTCAAGCCGCCATAGTATTTCATGGCGAGCGTCTTCACTTCCCCGGCCGTCACATCTCCCGCCACGATTAATATCGCATTGGCGGGTTCATAATGCGCCCGGTAAAAATCCATCGCGTCCTGGCGCGTCAGCTTCATGACCTCGGACATCCAGCCGATCACCGGCTTGCCGTAAGGGTGGGCGGAATACATTGCCGAATCGATCTGTTCGCCAAGCAGGCTTGCGGGGTTGTTGTCGATGCGTTCGCGACGTTCTTCCTGAACGACCTGAAGCTCAGGCAGCACGTTTTCATCGGTGAGGATGAGATTCTGCATCCGGTCCGCCTCGAGTTCCATGACGAGACCGAGCTGGCCCTTGGCGATATGCTGGTAATAGGCCGTATAGTCCTGGGTGGTGAAAGCGTTTTCAACGCCGCCATTTATACGCACCAGATGGCTGAATTCTCCGCCGGGATGCTCCGCTGTTCCCTTGAACATCAGATGCTCGAGAAAATGCGCGATGCCGGCCTTGCCCTTGGGCTCGTCGGCGGCACCCACCTTGTACCAGATCATGTGGGTGACGACGGGGGAACGGCGATCCGGCACGACAACAACGCCGAGCCCGTTCGCCAGCTTGAACTCGGTCACGTCGATGTCGAGAGCCTTGGCGGGTTCCGCCGGGAGGAAGGCCATAAGACAAGCAAGTAGCAGGCCGGGAATGCGGGAGATCATGGATGCGTTATGCCGGGGCGCGTTGGCGCCAGTCCAATGAATTCGCTGTCATGTCCAGCGAAATGTCAGCCGTCCTTGAAGATATTACCAATGTTGAAGATGGTGCCGGCGTTTGGATTCTGCTGCCGCTTCTTGGCAAGATAAACCTTTCTCAGTTCGGCCTGCAGGTCCGCCTGAGTTTTCGGTTTGCCATTGGCATCGATCTTGGAGATGCCGTTGCGCTCATAGACGTCGCCCTGTTCCTGGGGACCCTGCACCGGGCTTGCGGTATTGAGGGTCTTGGCGGTCGCTGTCCCGGTAACGGGTTCGGCTGCCGCTGTCTGTACCTCACTCGTCACCGTACCCGGCGCCCGCAATTGCAGATCCGGCGGCATGGACAAATCCTGGTTGACCCGGGCGTTTGCGACGCTTGGCGAATCGTTCCCCATGATCCTGGAAATACTCATGCCGCCGCAGCCCGTCACCGCAAGCGCTATAAGAACCAGCCCGGTATAGGACAGTGTGTTTTTCATCGACGCGGCAGCTCCCATACTGATCGGGACCGGTTGACCCCCGAAATCAGGTATTTCCGTGGCGCTCCCCTACAAAGGATTCATACAGCAAAACGATCACCCCGGCAACGATGGCGACATCGGCGAGATTGAAGACATACCAACTGAAGCTCCCCAGGTGGAAATGGAAGAAATCGGCGACCGCGCCATGGAAAACCCGGTCCAGCGCATTGGAGAGAGCGCCGCCGATGATAATAGCCAGGGCCGCCACTGTCGCTATGCTCCGTGACCGGCAGGCCCATATCCACAGGATGAGCGAAACGATGATGCTCAGGGCAATCAAAAGTCCCTGCTGTTGGGTCGGCAGCAAGCCGTAGGAAATTCCCTTGTTCCAGGTGAGGACCAGATCGAAAAAGGAGGTGACGGACACGGGCTGGCGTTTCGCTATGTCAAAGACATTCAGCATCCACCACTTGTGCGTCTGGTCGAGACCGAAAACGAGGGCTGCGAGAGCCAGCACCAGGGGCGCCAGCGGACTCCACAAGCGGGACGGGCTCAAACGCTTTTCCCGAAACATTTTTGCCATTCGCGCACGGCCTCCGCATCGCGCGGCGTGATATCGGGAAATTCCGCGTCGAGGCCAACGTCAGGCGTGATCTTCCATGACCGCACGCATTTCTGACCTTCAGCTTTCTTTGGAACGACACTAATTG
>JBOHKD010000276.1:0-2743 GCA_050728895.1 Aestuariivirga sp. | reverse complement strand
AACTCGGCCACGAGCTCGGCCGGGGTCGGCAGCTCGGCCACGTAGCACAGCCGCACGAACAGCATTTCGGCCGCCTGGATCGGATGCGGCGCGTTCCTCACCTCGGCGATGCCCTTGAGCAGCATCGACCAGGCGCGGGTGAGATGGATCATGCCGATCTTGGCCGCGTGGGTAACGCCACGGGACTTTTCCGCTTCGGTGCGCGAGCTATCCGAGAGCGCGCCTTCCCGCACCACTTTGAGTCTTGTCACCCAATGCACATAGTTGGCGAGATCGCCCAGAATGGTTTGCGGATCGCCGCCCGCCTCATATTGCGCTTCAATCACTTGAATGGCGCGCCCCATATTGCCCGCCATCACCGCCTCGAACAGATCGATGATCCGCGCCCGGTCCATGAGGCCCAGCATGCCCGCGACATCGGCGGCTTTTATTGTGTCGCCGCCATAGGCGATGGCCTGGTCGAGAAGCGAAAGCCCATCGCGCACCGACCCTTCGGCGGCGCGCGCGATCATAGCGAGCGCATCGGCCTCGGCCGTCACATTCTCCTTCGCCGCGATGCCGGCGTAATGATCGGTCAGCAGCGCCGCGTCGAGACGCTTCAAATCGAAGCGCTGGCAGCGCGACAGGATGGTGACGGGAACCTTGTTGATCTCGGTGGTGGCGAAGATGAACTTCACATGCGGCGGCGGTTCCTCGAGCGTTTTGAGCAGCGCGTTGAAAGCGCTTTTCGACAGCATGTGAACTTCATCGACGATATAAACCTTGTAGCGCGCCGAAACCGGCGCATAGCGCACGCTGTCGATGATCTCGCGCATGTTGTCGACGCCGGTGTTGGAGGCGGCATCCATCTCGATCACATCCATGTGGCGCGATTCGAGAATGGCCTCGCATTGATCGGTCACCTCCGGCATGTCCGCCGTGGGGCCGGCGGGATAGTTGACGGCTCTGGCGATCAATCGCGCCGTCGTCGTTTTGCCGACGCCGCGCACCCCCGTCAGCATATAGGCTTGCGCGATTCGCCCGGTGGCGAAGGCATTGGTGAGGGTGCGCACCACGGCGTCCTGGCCGATCAGGTCGGGGAAGGCGCGGGGACGGTATTTGCGGGCAAGAACGCGATATCCCGAAGCGTTCGCGCCGCTTGGCTGCTCGGTCATGGCGGAGGCCCTGGGATGCTATAATCACGAGGTGGGAGGCTGGACGGGCAACCCGTTCCGGTCTCGTTAGGGCTGCTTCCTTCCGGACCTGACCCGGTTGGCGAGCGGTACGTCCGCCGCCAACCTCCCGGCCGCTATATCGGAGTTTCAGGCCTAAAACGCAAGGGCAGAGGTTCTCCCTATCTCTGGCTAAAGCCCGCCGATGATCCGGCGATAGGCATCCTCGGAAAAGGCCGTGAGCGTGGTGGTGCGGACATTGCCGCCCATGGCCAGCGTCAAATTGAATTTCGCCATCGTTTCATCGTCGGGTGCCTCCGCGATGACCACCAGGTCGTAGGCACCCATGGTCATGTAGAAATCGCGGATTTCACATTTCAGTTTTCTGGCAAGTTCGCGCGCGGCGTCGAGGCGCTTGACACTCTCCCGGACATTTTTGATGCCCTGGTCGGTCCAGTTCAGGAGCAATATGTATCTGGCCATGTGATCCTCCCTGATGGTGTTTGGAACCGGCCCACCATAGCAGAATGGCCGCGATTGACCCATAGGGCTTGCTCGCCTATTTCAGCCGCCATGGCTGTGCGCGATATTCTCATTCTCCCCGATCCCATGCTCCGCCAGGTGTCGAAACCCGTGGCCCGGGTGGATGGCGATACCCGCAGGCTGTGGGACGACATGCTGGAAACCATGTATCAGGCACCCGGTATCGGGCTTGCGGCGGTCCAGGTAGGTATACCGCAACGCCTGCTGGTGATCGACCTTGCCAAGGACAGCGAGCCAAGGCAGCCGCTTTTTGCCGCCAATCCGGAAATCCTGTGGTCGAGCGAGGCACTGAGCGATTATGAGGAAGGCTGCCTCTCGATCCCCGACACTTATGAGTTGGTGACCAGGCCCTCCGAGGTCAAAGTGCGCTATCTCGATCGCCAAGGCGAGCCCACCGAACTGCATGCAACCGGCGTTCTCGCCACCTGCCTCCAGCATGAGATCGACCATCTGAACGGTGTTTTGTTCATCGATCATATCTCGCGGCTGAAACGCGGCCGCGTGGTGAAGAAATTCGTCAAGGCCCGCAAGCTGGGAAAGCTTTGAGCCCGTGGATGCGGTTTCCCTCATGCTGAGGTGCTTCGCCATAGGCGAAGCCTCGAAGCATCGGACGTCTCATACACGCCCCCGGCCCTTCGAGGCCTCGCGTGCCGCGAGGCACCTCAGGGTGAAGGTCACCTGATGCGCCTCATCTTCATGGGGACACCGGATTTCGCCGTTTGCATTTTGCAAGCCTTGGTGAAGGCGGGCCATGAGATTGTTTGCGCCTATTCGCAACCCTCCCGCCCCGCCGGGAGGGGCATGGGCGAACGGCCCTCGCCGGTTCAGGCTTTCGCCCAAGTGCGAGGGCTCGAGGTTCGAACCCCGGTGTCGTTGAAATCCATAGGCGAACAGAACCGCTTCGCAGCGCTGAAGGCCGATGTGGCCGTCGTTACGGCCTACGGGTTGCTGCTGCCGAAACCATTTCTAAATGCGACGCGCCTTGGCTGCTTCAATGTCCACGCTTCGCTTCTGCCGCGCTGGCGCGGTGCCGCTCCCATCCAGCGCGC
>JBOHKD010000275.1:0-2747 GCA_050728895.1 Aestuariivirga sp. | reverse complement strand
GCGTCACCCCGCTCGGCTTGCCGGATGGTGAGGCTCATGGAGCAATCGCCGCAAAGATCAAGAGCGCGTAGGTGGTGTTCCACACGGCATGGCAGGCTATCGTCACCCACAGGCTGCCGAAGCGGTAGAGCATCCAGCCCAAAACCAACCCCATAAGGAAGATCACGCCAACCGACAGCCACGGCTCGGAGAAATGCATGAGCGTCCAGAGAGCCGAGGTTAGAAGCGTTGTACCGGAAAAGCCCAGCCGTGTCTGTGACAAGGCCGTGAAAATCTGCCCCCGGAAGATCAGTTCCTCCGCCAGCGGCGCGCCGATTCCGAGCGACGGCAGCACCAGCGCGAAGAGACGCGGATTATTGGCGATGTCGAACATCGCCTCCTTGACGACTCCCGCCGATCCCGTTTCGGCGGACTCGCCATGGGGTCCCGGCCGATATTGCGCGAGGTCGATACCGAACACGGTTACGATGGCAAAGAGCGCCGCATACATCCCGGCGACGAATCCCGCGATCACCAGCAGCCATCCGAAAGAGCCAAGTTGTGGCCAGCGCAAATTCAGGACTTCTCGCGGATCCCCACCGCGAAATTTGGCGAACCGCCACACCAGGACCGCCGTGAGCAGCGAAGCCGGGAAAAGACCCACAAGGACGGCCTTGATGATGTCGCGGGGATCGCTGACATCGGCGCCAAACAGGGCAAGCTGGGCTACACCGGCAAAGACTATTTGCAGCAGCAAATTGATGAGGACAAGCCCCGCCGCAATGGCAATCGCCCCGCCGAGGCCGGCCGGGTTGCTGGCGATAAAAAGGGGGCGAAACCATCCGCCGCGAAAATCCGGTCCGATTGACGCCATGCTCAGACCGCCACGGGTGCCGCGATATGGGGATGCGACTGGTAACCCATGATCTCGAAATCCTCGAAGCGGAAATCCTCTATGGCTTTCACACTGCGCTTCATGACGAGGCGGGGCAGCGGCAATGGTGCCCTCGCCAATTGAGCTTCCGCCTGCTCGCGGTGATTGAGATAGAGATGGGCATCGCCCAGCGTGTGGATGAATTCCCCAGCCTTCAGGCCGGTGACCTCCGCCACCATGTGGGTGAGCAGCGCATAGGAGGCGATGTTGAACGGCAGGCCAATGAAAATATCGGCCGAGCGCTGATAGAGCTGGCAGGAAAGCCTGCCGTTCGCCACATAAAACTGGAACAGGCAATGGCACGGCGGCAGCGCCATCTTGTCCACATCGGCCGGGTTCCAGGCCGAGACGATCAGGCGGCGCGAGTCCGGGCTCTTCCTGATGCGGGTGATGACATCGGCAAGCTGGTCGATGGCCGGGCCGCCGGGTGCCCGCCACGAGCGCCATTGCCGGCCATAGACCGGGCCAAGCTCGCCCTCGGCGTCCGCCCATTCGTCCCAGATCGTAACCTTGTTGTCGCGCAGATATTTGACGTTGGTCTCGCCCCGGATGAACCACAGAAGTTCATAAATGATCGAGCGCAGGTGCAGCTTCTTGGTCGTGACCAACGGGAAGCCCTGGGAGAGATCGAACCGCATCTGGTGGCCAAACACCGAGAGGGTGCCCGTGCCCGTGCGGTCAGTTTTCTGCATTCCGTGGTCACGGACGTGGGTCATGAGATCAAGATATTGGCGCATGGGGATTAGCTAGCCGATTCCTTAAGAAATTGCGAACCGCCGATTGACCTCTTTTTCGCAAAACCCTTCCATCCTGTCCCTGCTTCCCCTATATTCCCCCTGCCACCCCGCAAGGGGCGGATATGGTGATAAACGGCTATCGTAATAAACCTTTCGGACCCGGGGGCAGTACCCGGCGTCTCCACCAGTTTCAGGGATCGGTGGTCGGAAGTCAGTAATCAAGAAAGACATTTGATTTCTGATACCTGACTACTGATCCCAGTTAAGGGGACGAAACAGGATCGACGAGGGTGTAAAGGATGGCTTTTTGCCCGCGATGGTACCGGCGTTATCGGGCTAAACATATAGTTGCCAATGACAACTATGCTCCGGTCGCTCTCGCCGCGTAAGCGGTAGCGAGTAACGGAAATCAAAGTCCTGAGGCTTAGCCGTTTCAGGCGGGGTCCGCCGGCACCTGGCAACAGAAGCCGGCACTTCCATTTCAAAGGGGTGACTTCCGTGGCCGGTGACTTGTATGATTGCGCCAGAGTCGAACTTTCCGTAAGACGGCGCGCTCATGCCTGACGATTTGATGCGATATGACCAGTTGGCCCAACATGCCCTGAAGGGCGTGGTTCGCGAGGCGTTGCGGATTGTCGAGCGTACGGGGTTGCCGGGCGAGCATCACTTCTACATTGCCTTCAACACCACCCATCCGGGCGTGAACATCGGCGAGCGCATGATGGCGCGCTATCCCCGCGAGATGACCATTGTGCTGCAGCATCAGTTCTGGGGCTTGACCGTCACCGAGGATCGCTTCGAGGTCGAATTATCCTTCGACAACATCCCGGAAAAACTGATTGTGCCCTTCGATGCGGTGAAGGGTTTCCTCGATCCTGCCGTGCAGTTCGGCTTGCAGTTCGAAACCGTGACAACGCCTCCGGCCACTGCCGTGACTGATAAACCCAAGGCAAAGACCGGAAAGGCAGCGAAGGCCGAACCGGCCGGGGAAAAACCCGAAAGCGAGCCGAAAGGCGATATGCCCAAGGTCGTCTCCCTTGATTCCTTCCGCAAAAAATGAGCTTTTCATGCACCGTTTGATCCCCGCTATCCTTGCC
>JBOHKD010000274.1:0-2749 GCA_050728895.1 Aestuariivirga sp. | reverse complement strand
GGCCTTGATACACGCGATCAACGATTACGAAGGCGCCATCATCCTCATCAGCCACGAGCGCCACATCATCGAGACTTGCGCGGATACGCTGTGGCTTGTGCATGACGGCACGGTGAAACCCTTCGACGGCGACATGGACGACTATACCGATCTCGTGCTTGGGCGCTCCAGGGCGCCGCGTGAGGTGCTACCGGTTAAGGAAACTCCCCGGCGCGTCAACGGGGTGACGCCCGCGCTTAAGAAAAAGATTCAAGGTATCGACGTTACTATCCTGAAAATAAAGGATAAGCTCGATGTCCTCGACCGCGCGCTCGCCGACCAGAGCCTATATTCGCAGGAGCCTCGCAAGGCTGCGGACTTCGCCAAGCTTCGCGTCAAGCTCGCGGCCGATCTCGAAGCCCAGGAAGCCCTCTGGCTCGAAGCTCACGATACCGTGTCATGAAGCCCGATACCCTCAAGGATAGCTCGCTTACCCGTGTCCAAGCCTTCATCCACCACGAGTCCACGGCGGGTCTCGTTCTGGTGATCGCGGCCATCGCTGCCATTGCGGTCTATAACGTCGACGGCCTCAGGCCTCTCTACGATGGCTTGCTGCAAGCGCCGGTGACGATATCCATAAACGGTCTCACTCTCGGCAAGACGTTTCACCACTGGATCAATGACGGGCTTATGGCGATATTCTTTTTTCTCGTCGGGCTCGAAATCAAGCGCGAAGTTCTTGAAGGCAATCTCTCTTCGCGCGATCAAATCGTGCTGCCGGTTCTTGCCGCCGCCGGCGGCATGGCGGTCCCGGCCCTGATCTACATCTGCTTCAATGCCGGGGACGGTAATTTGCTTCGCGGTTGGGCTATTCCGGCGGCTACCGATATCGCTTTCGCCTTGGGCGCCCTGTCGCTCGCCGGGAAACGCGCCCCCGCCAGCCTCAAGGTATTTCTGCTGACCCTTGCAACACTCGACGATCTCGGCGCCATCCTCATCATCGCGCTTTTCTATACGGCAAAACTGTCGATGGCGGCGCTCGGACTTGCCGCGATTGCCCTGCTTGTGCTGTTCGTTTTCAACCGGAGGCAGATCGGCCGGATAGCGCTTTACATATTCGCGGGGGTCGCCCTGTGGTTTTTTGTTCTCGAATCGGGCGTTCATGCCACGCTCGCGGGCGTCGCATTGGCGATGATGATCCCGCTCAACCGGGCCGATGGCAGTTCTTTCATTTATGCCACCGAGCAGGCGTTGCATCCTTATGTGAAATTTCTCGTCCTGCCGCTGTTTGCGTTCGCCAACGCTGGCATTCCGCTCGACGGTTTCAGCGCGGCCAAGCTGGTGGAGGCCGTGCCGCTCGGTATCGCTGTGGGATTGGCGGTTGGAAAGCCGTTGGGAATCCTCGCCACCGTTATAGCGGCCGTGCACTTGGGTTTGGCGCGCCTGCCGGAGAATTGCGGATGGCGCCAGATAACCGCCGCCGGCTGTCTCGCAGGCATAGGCTTCACCATGAGCCTGTTCATCGGCACGCTGGCTTTCGACACTCCGGCGCTCGCAATATCGGTGCGCGCCGGTGTCATCACGGGCTCGGTGATTTCAACAATTCTGGGAATGGCGATATTGCTGACAGCTCCGGCGCGGCGGGCCTGATCAGATATTTTGGCCGGCGGCGGTTTGGGCCAGATTTTGCCAGCGGCCTTGGTCATCCTGCTGCCAGTAGCTGACCTCGGAACCTTCGGATTGGAAGCGTTTCCAGTCTTCCCTGGCCAATGCCACCGCCGCTTCGTCATTGCCATCGAAGATGACAACGGCGCGCGTCAAACCGGTAATGTCCAAAGGCCTGGCACCATCGACATAGAAGCGCACATTGGCGCCATTTGGGTTTTCATCGGCGGCCGTTAGCCAGATCGGCTGGAGATGGGCGGCACCATCCGCCTGGCTGCCATGGGGCAGGAAGGCGTTGTCGTCGAAAATCCACAGCAGGTTCGAAAGGGATTCAACGCGCTCGCTGGAGCTTGCCTGCACCACAGCGCGCCAGCCCCGCTCCAGCCCCGCTTGCAGCATTCTGGGCAGAATGCTGTCGAGGGGCTGGCGTTCAAGATGATAAAAGCGCACTTCGGTCATGGACCTCTCTCCAAGGCCGCCCTTGAGGCGGCCATCCAGACGTTATCACAGGCTGGGGCACTGGATGGCAGGGTCAAGCCCTGGGTACTGTCCTAGTTAGGACACTTGAGGCGGGAAATCAGGACACCGTTGGGGCTCGCGACATGCACGCCGGACAATAACAAGTTGATGTTGTCGCCTTGTAATGCACGAGACCGTGGATGACGCCGCCATCTGCATCAAAGCGAGAAATTATCGGATTAAAGAATCTCCCGTCCTGATATTCGTACTGTCGCCAAAGCGCGTAGGCGATCAGGTCGGCGAGCTGGACCAATCGCGATGCTCTGGAGTCAACAAAAAGGGGCACCTCGGCCAAATTGCGTAAATGGCCCCAGCGCGTTCCGATGAGCCGAAACGCTCGTGCCATTGCTTGGAGCGGACGCTCGTACTGGGATTCATCCATCACCACCAGGCCCTTTTGTTTGTCCTCGTCTCGTCCTCCGCGACTGTTGAAACAGCGCGTAAGGTATAGATTGAACCTGTTACATATTTCTTCGAAGGCGTACTCGGTCGGGTCGTTTGGGGCAAGTGCTTGTTTATCCACAACAATACCGAATGCACGAACGCTATTTGAAGCAGACGCGAGTACGCCCAAGGCCTTATGGAT
>JBOHKD010000273.1:0-2749 GCA_050728895.1 Aestuariivirga sp. | reverse complement strand
AGCCAGGCATGGTGTTCTTTGCCCACATGATCATGATGGATTCGGATAGCGGCTGTGCCTTCTGTCTGGGCCGCACCTATATCGTGGGAGAGAAAAAGGCCGAACCGGTTTCACCATACCCGCTGGATATGATAATCCGCTAAGCCATGCCGCCTGCCGCTGCTATCGATTCGCTCCGATCCCGGTGCTGGCTTCTTTCCGCCATGCTGGCGCTTGCGCTGCTGCTGGCGGCCTGCGCCACGGGAGGCCAGCTTGGCGATGGCGGCACAGCGCCGCCCAAGGGCAAGACCCCGCCGCCTGTCACGGTGCAACAGCTCAGCGGAATTCCGCCCAACCAGGCGCAAGCGTTTAAAGATGCGCTCGCCTTGGCCGCCGGCCAGCATGATATCGGGATTGTTGAAGGTGCCGTTCCCGCCGGCACCTATTCCTTGACCGGAATGTTTCGCGGCGAAGTGCAATCCGGCCTGGTGCAAATCGTCTACAGTTGGGAATTGCGCGACGACCAGGGCGTCCTGATCGACACGATTGCCGGAAACGAAGCCGCAGGGCCGCTCACGGCCAAGGATCCGTGGGCGGCGGTCACGCCGGACGTGCTGCAACGGATCGTGGAGGCAACGTCCAAAGGCATTGCGGCCAAGCTCGCGCAATTGGGTTTTGCCACGCGGGTGGGTTCGCTCATCCTGCCGCCCGCCCACACATTTCTGGCGGCGGGGAAGGGCGCGCAAAATGAAATCGATCTCGAAACCCTCAACGGTCCCGGCGCCATTGCTCCCGTGGGGGAGGCCATGGCCGCTGTGGCCGAACCCGAAGTGCCACCGCCCCCCGAAGCCGATGCGGATAAATCCGGCAAGGTTGAAATCAAGGTGGTGGCCGTCGTTGCGGTGGTGGGCTCGCCGGGGCAGGGCAATATCGAATTGACGCAAGCCATGCGGCAAACGTTGAAAGCCGCGGGCTGGCCGGTTGTCACCAGCCTCCGCGCCGATGCCCTGGTCATTCGCGGCAATGTCGATCTGTCCAAACCTGAAGGCGCCAAGCAGCAGGTGGCGCTGCGCTGGGCGGTTGAGACGCCGCTCGGCAAATCGCTGGGCAATGTCAAACAGGCCAATAGCGTGCCGGCGGGCTCGCTCGATCACGGCTGGGGCGGGGCGGCGCAGGCCGTGGCGGATGCGGCGGCGGCGGGCATTTTCGATATCATCAAGAGATACCGGTGACGGCGGCTTAGGCGTTTGTTATAGAGCCGCGCAAGGGCAGAAGGATTCACCGGCCATGATGAAGATCGTCGCGGGCAACAGCAACCGGCCGCTGGCGGAAGCCATCTCCTCCTATCTCAACCTGCCGATGACCAAGGCGGTGGTGAAACGCTTCAACGACATGGAGGTCTTCGTCGAAATCCAGGAGAATGTGCGCGGGCAGGACATGTTCGTGGTGCAGTCCACGTCTTTTCCCGCCAACGATCATTTGATGGAACTGCTGATCATTATCGACGCCTTGAAGCGGGCCTCGGCCAAGCGCATCACCGCCGTCATTCCTTACTTCGGCTATGCAAGACAGGACCGGAAGCCCGGCCCCCGTACGCCAATTTCGGCCAAGCTGGTGGCCAATCTCATCACCAGGGCGGGTGCCGACCGGGTGCTGACCCTCGATCTCCACGCGGGCCAGATTCAAGGTTTCTTCGATATTCCCACCGACAATCTTTTCGCAGGACCCGTGATGGTGCGCGACATCAAGCGGCACAATGATATCACCAACACAGTCGTGGTCTCGCCGGATGTTGGCGGCGTGGTGCGCGCCCGGGCACTGGCCAAGCGCCTCGATACGCCGCTCGCCATCGTCGACAAGCGCCGCGAACGCGCCGGCGAAGCGGAAGTGATGAACATCATCGGCGGCGTGAAAGGCAAGTGCTGCATTCTCATCGACGACATTGTCGATTCGGGCGGCACGCTGTGCAACGCCGCCGAAGCCCTGCTGGCCCAGGGGGCGAAGGATGTTACCGCCTATATCACGCACGGCGTGCTGTCGGGGGGCGCGGTGTCGCGCGTCACCTCCTCGAAGCTCAAGGAACTGATCATTACCGATTCGATCCAGCCTACCGAAGCGGTGAAAATCGCCCGCAACATAAGGGTGATGCCCATCGCCTCGCTCTTGGGCGAAGCGATTGGGCGGACGAGTCGCGAGGAGTCGGTTTCGAGCCTGTTTGAATAGGCTATTTGGTGCCCATGTTTTTGATTAGCTGATTGGTGAATTCAAACTGAACTGCTATCCGACCGGCCCCCCAACTTGCACTCCCGCGCACCCTGGGTTATATGCCACCCCGCTCCCCGCAAAAGCGCCGTTCACCCCTGGAGGAAGGCTTTTCGGGGTCACGCTCATTTAGGAGTCTACAATGTCCAAGATCGTGCAGCTCAAGGCTACGCAGCGTGAGCGGGCAGGCAAGGGGGCCTCCCGTGCAATCCGCCGCGAAAGCCTCGTTCCCGGTGTTGTCTATGGCGACAAACGCGAACCCCAACTTGTGTCGCTAAAATACGGCGATATTCTGCCCCATGTCCAGACCGGCCGGTTTCTCTCGACGCTTGTCGATCTCGAAGTCGAAGGCCAGACGGTGCGCGCCATTCCGCGCGATGTGCAATTCGAAGCCTCGCGCGACCGCATCATCCATGTGGATTTCCTGCGCCTCGGCAAGGATGCAAGGATCGCCGTCGATATTCAGGTGCATTTCAAGAACCATGAAGCCTCGCCCGGCCTCAAAGCC
>JBOHKD010000272.1:0-2751 GCA_050728895.1 Aestuariivirga sp. | reverse complement strand
CAACTGCACTGTTCAATCTAATGGCAAAGGGATCACCTCTTAGGCCTTTTGCAACATGTCGGGCTGTGACTAGGTAACCTACCCGACCGGCTGACAGGAGAAACCCGGTCCCGCGACAATCAAATTTGCCAGGCTGAGAAGCATCCCGGTATCCAATGAACGCAACAGCATCCTGAAATTTGTCACCGAGGTACAATCGGAAGTTTCCCGTTTCAGAGAATGGGGAGCTTGGAATCTCGCCCCAGTACCATTTCCTTTTTTGATTCATGCTCGCCTACGTACTTGCTGTCAAGGTATAATTACGCAAGCACTAATTTAAATATTTGAACCGTATGGCTAATATTAACAAATCAGGGAACACATGTAGAACTTTTAGGGAATAAAACAGGCTCTCATGAATCCATCACTTCCTTGACCTTCTGCACCAGTTGTTTCAACGAAAACGGCTTGGGCAGAAAGGCGAAACCGGTCTGGCCTTCCAAATCCTTTTCGAATTCATCGCCAGGATAGCCGGAGACGAAAATCACCTTGGTCTTGACGCCACGCTTGCGCAATTCGCGCAGCAGCGATGGCCCATCCATTTCCGGCATCACCACATCGGACAAGATGAGTTCAAAACCCTTGTCATCCTTGGCATAGACGGCAAGGGCGCTTGCACCGGAATCGGCCTCGATCACCGTGTAGCCGCGCGAGGTAAGCGCCCTGACCGCGAAGGCCCGCACCGCATCCTCGTCCTCGACCACCAGGATGCGGCCCTTGCCCGTGTAATCGGACCGTTTCGGCGCGGCCTCCAGCACCTGGGTAACTTCCCCGGCAACGGCGGGTTGGGGATAATGGCGCGGCAGATAGATGCGGAAGATCGTGCCTTTGCCCGGCGCACTGTCGCAGAAGATGAAGCCTCCTGTCTGCTTGACGATGCCATAGACGGTGGAAAGGCCAAGCCCCGTGCCCTTGCCCACGTCCTTGGTCGAGAAAAAGGGTTCCCAGATCTTGTTGACGATTTCCGGAGCGATGCCTGAGCCGGTGTCGGCCACTTCGCAGGCTACATATTCGGCCGGCGGCATGAGGCCGGAGGTGGTGGCGCGCGAATCCTCTTCCGAAACATTGTAGGTGCGCACCGTCAAGGTGCCGCCGTTGGGCATGGCATCGCGGGCATTGACCGCGAGATTGATGACCACCTGTTCGAACTGGTGGATGTCCACGAGCACCAGTCCCAGGTCGCGGGCGTGACTGATCTTGAGTTCGACCTTCTCGCCGAGCACGCGGCTCAACAGATTGTCGAGGTCCGACATGGCATCGGCCAGCGAATGCACCTTGGGCTGCAAGGTCTGGCGCCTCGAGAACGCCAGCAATTGCCGCACCAGATTGGCGGCGCGATTGGCGTTCTGCTTGATGCTCATGACGTCGGCGAAGGCGGGGTCGGTGGGCCGCATCTTGGCGAGCAGCAGGTCGGCGAAACCGATGATCGGCGTCAGCACATTGTTGAAGTCGTGCGCGATGCCGGAGGCGAGTTGCCCCACGGCCTGCATCTTCTGGCTCTGGGCGAGCTGGATTTCGAGCGCCTTGCTTTCGGTCTTGTCGACGGCGAAGACGATCACCGTGCCATCGTCCGGGGCAAGCCTGGTCAAGGCAAACTGCACGGCGCGCGGATTGGCGCCGGCGATGATGGCGTCGACATTAATGAGGTGGGCTTCGCTTGCCATGGCTTGGCGCAAGGCGCCATCCAAAAGCTCAGCACCTGATTCCGCTAGCGCCGCGGCAAGCTTGGCGCCGCGTCTCACCTCGGGCGAGAGTTCGAGGAAGGCCGCATTGGCTTGACGCAAGACTCCCTCGGCGTCGACCTCGGCGATGCCGAATGGCGCCGCATTGATAAAGCGCGTGAGCTTGAGCCCCGCCACGTTATCTTCCAGTGCTTTCCCCGCCATGGCGCGCGGTAACACCAGCGAGCGGGACGGCAGCGGCTGCGTTCCGGCATCGAAATCGACGCGGTGAATGACATGCACCGGAAAGGCCTTGCCATTTTCGTCGCGGAGATCGAGATCGAAATTTTCGGTGACGGACGCTCCGGCTTTCGGCGCCACGCCGGTAAGCATGCGGGCTCCGTCCTCGCCCACGACATCCGAAAGCCGCAAACCGCCGTTCTGCGATTGCGCCACATCGCGCCCCAGCCAGCCCGCAAGCGTTGCGTTGAGATAGTCGATGCGGCCTGCGGGAAGCGTGGAAAAGAAGCCGGCTGGGGCATGGTCGAGATAGGTGATGATGAACTGAAGCCTGGCGAAAGCCTGTTCCTGGCGGGCACGGTCGGTGCTGATGTCCTGCAGGAGCCAAAGTCTATAGCCGCGATTGCTGTCGAGAGCTGCGGGCGCCACCTTGATGCGAAGCCACACCGGGCGATCTGGTTTAGCACCTGGCGCCGAGGAACCCGGAGCAAGCCTGATCTCTCGTTCGTCAGAACGCTCTTCCTGTACCGCCTGGGCGAGTTGGTAGATGGGCTCGGCAAATTCGGGATAGCCCGCATAGAGCACATCCATGCCGACGAGGCGGCCAACGCCCGCATCCGAGGCAAGCTTGATGAAAGGTCCGTTGGCATAAGCCGCCCGGCCCTTCGCGTCGATCACCACGAGGGGATCGCCGATCGCGTCGGCGAGGCCGTCGAGAAACGCCCGCTGGCGCGACATGCTACCGAAATGCACCAACCCCGCGGTGGCGCCGAATAGCGTGAACAGGCCGAGAGCCGCGGCGGCGCTAACC
>JBOHKD010000271.1:0-2761 GCA_050728895.1 Aestuariivirga sp. | reverse complement strand
TTCCGCGATATTGAGATAGACTTCAATCATCCGGCGTTTCGACCAGACGAAATCCATCCACAGGGCGAGCGGCAATTCCAGGCCCTTGCGGAGAAAAAAGCGGCCGTCCCACAGGAATAGGTTTTTGGCGGTCTGCATGGAGATCGTGCTGGCACCGCCAATGGCGCCTTCATCATCGTAGAAGGCACCTTCGACAACCCAGCGCACCTGCACCCAATCGACGCCATGGTGCTCGCAGAAGCGCGCGTCCTCCGAGGCGATGACCGCGGCCACAAGCGAAGGCGATATTTGATCGAGGCTCACCCAATCCTTGTGGATGCCATTGCCGGTAAAGAGTCTAAGCATCATCACATTGGAAATGGGGGGCGGCACCACGGCGTAGACCAGCGTCATGACCGCCGGCCAGACGGCGAAGAGAAAGACCACAACATACAACAACCGGAGGAGCCATGGGGGAAGGCTCTCCCTCCGGCTGGGAGCCAGCATTATCGTCTCCGGCATTTTGGTGGCGATCGGTTGAGTTTCCAGAGTCATGTCACTACAGATGGCCGATTAGCACAGGATTTTGCCCTTGTCCTTTGAAGATGCCCTTGACCGCTCGGCCCGGGAAGTAGCGGCGCTGCTCGACCGGCTTCTGCCGGTGGACGCCAGCCCGGCGCCGCGGCTCATCGAGGCCATGCGCTATGCGGCACTTGGCCCCGGCAAGCGGCTCCGGCCATTTCTCGTGATTGAGGCGGCCGCTCTTTTCGATGTGCCGCGCGAGCGGGCATTGCGCGTGGGTGCCGCACTTGAATGCGTGCATTGCTATTCCCTGGCGCATGACGATCTGCCCGCCATGGACAATGACGACCTCCGCCGGGGCCACGCCACCACGCACCGCGCCTTCGACGAGGCTACCGCCATACTCGCGGGCGATGCGCTCCTGACTTATGCGTTCGAAATCCTCAGTGACCCGGAGACACATTCCGATGCGAAGGTTCGCGTTGAGTTGATCGGCAATCTGGCGAAGGCCTCCGGCATGGCCGGCATGGCGGGCGGCCAGATGCTCGATATCGGTAATGGCGCCCCGGATATCACCCACATGCAAAGCCTGAAGACCGGTGCCTTGTTCCGCTTCGCTTGCGAGGCGGGCGCCGTGTTGGGTGGCTCAGACCCCACGCCCCTTCGCCGCTATGCCGAGCATATCGGCCTTGCCTATCAGATCGTGGATGACATTCTCGATTTGGAATCCTCATCTGAAACGGCAATAGCGCGAGTCGAGACGCTGACAACGGCGGCCATCGCGGCGCTCGAACCTTATGGCGAACGGGCGGACGTTCTCCGCCAAGCCGCGCGCTTCATGGTGACGCGAAGGAAGTAAGAACGTTCAGCCCCACCGCCCCTTGACGTAGTTCTCGACGATCTCCTTGAACTGCGCGCCGATGTTCTCGCCCCGGAGCGTCGTAACTTTCCGGCCGTCGATGTAAATGGGTGCCGAGGGCAACTCGCCGGTGCCGGGGAGCGATATCCCGATATCGGCATGTTTCGATTCACCCGGACCGTTGACGATGCAGCCCATGACCGCAAGCTGCAAGGTTTCAAAACCGGGATAGTCCCGGCGCCAATCGGGCATCCTTTCGCGCACATAGGCCTGGATATCCTGCGCCAGTTCCTGGAATACATGCGAAGTCGTGCGCCCGCAGCCCGGACAGGCGATGACCATGGGCGCGAAACTCCTCAGCCCCATGGTCTGCAATATTTCCTGGGCGACAATCACTTCGCGCGTGCGCTCGCCGCCGGGATCGGGGGTGAGCGAAATGCGGATGGTGTCGCCGATGCCTTCCTGCAACAAAACAGAAAGTGCGGCGGTTGAGGCGACGATGCCCTTGGAACCCATGCCCGCCTCGGTCAATCCCAGATGCAGCGCGTATTCGCAGCGGTGGCCGAGTGCCCGGTAGACGGCGATCAGGTCCTGCACTTCCGAGCATTTTGCCGAGATGACAATCTTGTCGCGGCCAAGGCCCAGCTCCCCGGCGCGGGCCGCCGAGAGAAGGCCCGATTGCACCACGGCCTCGTGCATGACCTGGCGCGCGTCCATGGGATCGGCCGACTTGGCATTCTTGTCCATCAGAGCGGTGAGCAACGCCTGATCCAGCGAACCCCAGTTGACGCCAATGCGCACGGGGCGATCGAATTTCATCGCCGTCTCGATCATCATCGAGAAATTGCGGTCCTGCTTCTCCTTGAAGCCGACATTGCCGGGATTGATGCGATATTTGGCGAGCGCTTCGGCGCAGGCCGGATGCTGTTCCAGAAGCGTGTGGCCGTTGTAGTGAAAATCGCCGATGAGCGGCACGCTCACATTTAACTTGTCCAGCCTGTCGCGGATGTGCGGCACCGCTTTCGCCGACTCCTCGCGGTCAACCGTAATGCGCACCAGTTCGGAGCCGGCGGTGGCGAGTTCCGCCACCTGACGCGCTGTTCCTTCAACATCGGATGTGTCGGTATTGGTCATGGATTGGACAACGACGGGAGCACCGCCGCCAACCTGGACATGGCCGACATTGACGGCGACCGATTTCCTTCGTGCCATTCCCGCCGAAAAGTTCATGGAAGTTAATTGGTCTGGGGCAGTGCCAAGGTCAAGACAAACAGCAACCCGGCCGCCAGCACCACCGAAGGCCCGGAAATCGTGTTGGCGGAAGCCGACAGCAACAGCCCGGCAACGACGGAGAGGCCCGCCATCATGGCGGATATGACGGCCATGCGTTCCGGTGTCGAA
>JBOHKD010000270.1:0-2763 GCA_050728895.1 Aestuariivirga sp. | reverse complement strand
CATCTAGGGCCCGATCCCGCCAAGGGCGAAGCGCGTCAGATCGTGATTTCGCTCCGTTCACGGACCATTATTCTCGCGACCGGCGCACTGGAGCGGCCCCTGGTATTCTGCAACAACGACCGTCCCGGCGTAATGCTGGCTTCGGCGGTTCGCACTTACCTCAATCGCTTCGCCGTAGCGCCGGCGGAACGCGCCGTGATCGTGACCAACAATGACACTGCCTATGACACGGCTTTCGATCTCGCCGCTTCCGGTGCCGCTGTCACCGTGGCGGATCATCGTACCGGCATCGCCGGAGATATTTTAGGAAAGGCCTCGAGCCTTGGCCTCGCCATCTTCCCGGGGACCGGGGTGGCCGACGTGGAGGGCGCCAAATCGGTGATGCGGGTTAAACTTGGCGGAACTCATCAGGCTTCGATCGATTGCGATGTGCTGGCCATGTCGGGCGGCTGGTCGCCGGCAGTCCATCTCACCTCGCACAATGGCATCAAGCCGAAATATGAGGAGGCCATCGCGGCCCTGGTTCCCGGCGGGTTCGCGCCCACGCATTTCGGCGCCGGTGCCGTGATGGGAACTTTCGGTCTGGCCGCGGCCATCGCGGAAGCGTCCGCCGCGGGCGCCAAGGCGGCGTCGGTGGCTGGCTTCAACAAGACCCGCCCGGTCCTGGCGCTTGAGTCGACCATGGATCGCACCTATTCGATTCTGCCCGTGTGGGCGCCGCCCAAGGGCGGCAACGGCAAGGCCTTCATCGATTTCCAGAGTGACGTGACCGCCAGGGATTTGGCCAGCGCCCATGATGAGGGCTATCGCTCGGTCGAGCACCTCAAACGCTACACCACACTCGGCATGGGCACCGATCAGGGCAAAACTTCCAACGTCAATGCGTTGGCCATGATGGCGGGGCATCGCGGCATGGCCATCGCCGATGCTGGAACCACAACTTTCCGTCCGCCCTATTCGGCGGTGACCATGGGAGCGCTCGCGGGCCGCAGCGTCGGCCATCATTTCAAGCCCTATCGCCTGTCGCCGCTCCATGCCTGGAACGCAGCCAATGGCGCCAGTTTCATCGAGGCCGGTCCGTGGATGCGTGCCTGGTATTATGCCTGGGCCGGCAATTCGCCGGAGACGGCCTATGTCAAGGAAATGGAACTGGTGCGCCATGGTGTAGGCATCGCCGATGTGTCCACCCTCGGCAAGATCGACGTGCAGGGGCCCGATGCGGCGGAGTTCCTCAACCGCGTCTATGTCAACGGCTTTGCCAAGCTTCCCGTGGGCCGCGCCCGTTATGGCGTGATGCTCAACGACGACGGGGTGGTGCTCGACGACGGCACGACGACGAGACTTGCCGATGATCATTTTTACATGACGACGACGACCGCACAGGCGGGAGAGGTCATGTCTTGGCTCGAATATCTGTTGCAACTGCATTGGACCGATCTCAAGGTGCAGGTGTGTTCGCTGACCGATGAATGGGCCGGCATGGCGGTCTCAGGCTCGAAATCACGCGAAGCCTTGCAGCTTGCCTTCCCCGGCGCCGATGTCTCCAACGGCAACCTGCCTTACATGGGTTGCCTCGATATTCTGCACGAGGGTGTGCGCATCCGCCTGCTGCGCCTCTCCTTCTCGGGCGAGCTCGCCTATGAAGTTCATCTCCCCGCCGATTATGCAATTTCGCTTTGGGAGCACATTCTGAAAGCCGCCGAGCCTCTCGGCATTAAGCCCTATGGCCTCGAGGCGCTGGCCAGTCTTCGGATCGAGAAAGGCCATGTAGCGGGCCTCGAACTCGATCACCGCAATACGCTCGACGATCTGGGCCTCGGCAAAATGGCGGGCAAGGAAAAGGCCTATGTCGGAAAGGAGCTGCGCTTCCGCGAGAAGCTGCAAGCGCCCGATCGCTGGAGTCTTGTCGGCATCGAACTGCTGGAGCCCGCGAAGCGGCTGCGCGGCGGGGCCATCCTGTTTTCCGCCACCGACGAAATCAAGGGCCACGGCCGCGGCTATATCACCTCGGTCACCTGGTCGACGGAATTGGGGAAGTTCATCGCGCTCGGACTCTATCAGGGTGGCTTGGCACACGAGGGCGAGGAGATCGTTTGCGCGTTTCCCTTGAAGAACGAACAGGCGCGCGCGCGCATCGTCTCTCCGCACTTCATCGACCGGCAAGGATACCGCCTCAATGCTTGAGCGCCACTCCGCACTGGCCGATGCCACGCCCTATCGGAGCGACCGTTTGCAAATGGGCGAGGTACGGGGGTTTTCGCTCACCCAGGCCGCCGGTCTGGCCAAAGGCTTCGAAAAAGCGCTTGTCCCCTTCACCGGCAAGCTTCCGGCGGATGTGGGTGTGGCCGTTGCAAGCAAAGGCCGCATCATCATGCGCGTTGGGCCTGCGCAATTCTGGTTTGTGGGCCCCGAAACCGACGGTCTGGCGGCAAAACTGGCGGCTCTTTGTGCCGTGACGCCGCTCTCCCACAGCCGCACCCGCATTTTTCTGGAAGGTGCACCCGCGCGCGACGTGCTGGCCAAGGGCATGGCGCTCGATTTCCACCAAAGCGTCTTTACTCCGGGCCGATTTGCCATGACCGGCCTCCATCACACGCCGGTGCTGGTGCATTGCGTGAGCGAGAACCGCTTCGAGCTTTACGCGATGCGTACCTTCGCCCTTAGCGTCTGGGATTGGCTTTTGGACGCGGCGCTGGAGTTTGCCAGTCCCTCACGCTGACGTGCGCGCCTCGAAGCGTCCACCTATTCTTATCATGACCGCGC
>JBOHKD010000269.1:0-2771 GCA_050728895.1 Aestuariivirga sp. | reverse complement strand
GACAAGCTTGGGCGGCAGGTCCTGATGCACGCCGCCGGGGCGGATATAGGCCGCGTGCATCCGCGAGCCAGACGCGCGCTCATAGAAGACCATGAGTTTTTCGCGCTCCTCGAATCCCCAGAGCGGCGGCGTAAGCGCGCCCACATCCATCGCCTGCGTAGTGACATTGAGCAGATGCGACAGCAGGCGGCCGATTTCGCAATAGAGAACCCGGATCAATTGTCCGCGCCGCGGCACCGCGATGCCGATGAGCTTTTCTACCGCCAGGGCAAAGGCGTGCTCCTGATTCATCGGCGCCACATAGTCGAGGCGGTCGAAGTAAGGAATGGCCTGAAGATAGGTCTTGTATTCGATCAGCTTTTCGGTGCCGCGATGCAGAAGTCCGATATGGGGATCGACGCGAGTAACGATCTCGCCGTCGAGTTCAAGGATCAGGCGCAATACGCCATGGGCCGCCGGGTGCTGCGGCCCGAAGTTAATGCTGAAGTTACGGGTGGCGGCTTCAACCATGGGAAACCAGGTGAGTAGCGAATAGCGAATAGCGAGTAGCGAGTAGCGAGGTCATTGCCGTTCCTGAATCGACCGAATCAAGGCGCGTAGCATTTTGCCAATCTCGTCGCATTTTTCGAGGGCTGGTCGAATATCGGCGGGCTTGGCCATTTGCACTCGCTCGGCCAATAACAAGTGGGTTTCTATCTCTTTTAGCGACCCCTGCGCGATGCGAAGAAACTGGACGAACGAACCCGAATGCTCTCGTCCATGACCTTCCGCAATATTCGCCGCGATGGACGCGGCGGACCGGCGAACTTGGCTGGTCAGTCCAAAAATCTCGGCTTTGGGAAAGCCGCGCGTTAGGGAATAGCACATGACTGCCAAATTCATCGCCTGCTGCCAAACCAGCAGATCGCGATAAGATTTTATGTTTGCTCCAGTCAATCATCTTTCCTATTCGCTATTCGCTACTCACTATTCGCCTAACCTTTCGCTTTCTCATCGCCGGGCAAAATGTAATCAGTTCCCTCCCATGGCGACAGGTAGTCGAAAGAACGGAACTCCTGCACCAGTTTCACTGGCTCGTACACAACGCGCTTGGCCTCATCGTCGTAGCGCACCTCGACATGGCCGGTGAGCGGGAAGTCCTTGCGCAAGGGATGGCCGGAGAAGCCATAGTCGGTGAGGATGCGGCGCAGGTCCGGATGATTGGCGAACAGCACGCCATAGAGATCGAAGGTCTCACGCTCGAACCAGTTGGCGGCGGGAAACAGGGAGACGGCGCTTGGCACTTGGGTCTCTTCATCGGCCTGCACCTTCACGCGGATGCGGTGGTTTTTGTAGGGTGCCAGCAAATGATAGACGACATCGAAGCGCTTCTCCCGCTCCGGATAATCGGCGCCGCAGATGTCGATGAAACAGACGAACCCGCATTCGGCATCGTCGCGCAAGAAGGTCAGCACACTGACGATATCGGCGGCATTAGCGTCCACGGTCAATTCGCCAAATTCGATCTTCGTGCCCGAGATCGCGGCGCCGAGTTTGGCAGCGATGTGTTTGCCCAATGCTTGCAAGCTCTCAACCATAATCACCGTTCGATCGTGCCGGTGCGGCGGATTTTCTTCTGCAATTGCAGAATGCCGTAGACCAGCGCCTCGGCGGTCGGCGGGCAGCCGGGAACATAGATGTCGACGGGAACGATGCGGTCGCAGCCGCGCACCACCGAATAGGAATAGTGATAGTAACCGCCGCCATTGGCGCACGAGCCCATGGAGATCACATAGCGCGGCTCCGGCATCTGGTCGTAAACCTTGCGAAGTGCCGGCGCCATCTTGTTGGTGAGCGTGCCGGCAACGATCATCACATCGGATTGGCGGGGCGAAGCCCGCGGCGCGAAGCCGAAACGCTCCAGATCATAACGCGGCATCGAGGCGTGCATCATCTCGATGGCGCAGCAGGCAAGGCCGAAGGTCATCCACATGAGCGAGCCGGTGCGGGCCCAGTTGATGAGATCGTCGGAGGCGGTGACGAGAAATCCCTTGTCGGCGAGTTCGGCGCTGATGCCTGTGAAATACTCGCGTTGTTCAGGGGTGGCTCTTTCGATCAATCCCATTCGAGCGCCCCTTTCCGCCATTCATAGACAAAGCCCACGGTGAGGATGGCGAGGAACACCATCATCGACCAAAAGCCCGCCAGCCCCACTTCCTTGAGTGAGACTGCCCAGGGAAAGAGGAAGGCAACTTCGAGATCGAAAATGATGAAAAGGATCGACACCAGATAGAACCGCACATCGAATTTCATGCGCGCGTCGTCGAAAGCATCGAAGCCGCATTCATAGGCCGAAAGCTTCTCGGGGTCGGGTTTGCGGATGGCGATCAGGATCGGCGCCACCATAAGCGCCAAGCCTATCCCGGCGGCAACCGCCATGAAGATCACAATCGGAAGATAGGCATCGAGAAGATTTGACATGCTTTACGCCCCAAGGCGGCCGGCTGAATGGCGCGAGTGACGGGGCTCGAACCCGCGACCTTCGGCGTGACAGGCCGACGCTCTAACCAACTGAGCTACACCCGCAATTCAACGTGGCCGCGTGATAGGGCACCCCCCTCCCCCTGTCAACCGCCGGAGCGTTTCTTGCCCGTAACTTCAATTTCGATCTTCATTCGGGGATCGGCGAGGCCGGCCGCGAACATGGTGGCGGCGGGGCGGATGGTGCCGAAGTATTTCCGCAACACCGGCCAGCAGGCCGGAAAATCCTCAGGCACGGGCAGGATATAATG
>JBOHKD010000268.1:0-2773 GCA_050728895.1 Aestuariivirga sp. | reverse complement strand
GCTTTAGTTTTTCTCCCCTTGCTCCCATATTCCCCTGAAACAGTCCGCTTTGCTGGAGCCTTGACAAGATGCGCATTCCCATCCTCCCGCTTACCTGAATTTTCCCGGTGCCCTGGTATCGCAACGAGACTTGCATGCAGGGCTTTGGGTCCTATATGATAGCCGGGAGAAACAAGGCGACATGGCACAGGCAAAGCCTCCATCTACGGGTTTTCAGAAACCGGGTTCGGGTCCGCAGCCGGGTTATTGACGGCGAGCGGCGCCATGCCGAGGGAATCGCGTAAGGCTAACCTCGCCTGCTGCCCGATAACCAGCACCGTCTTTATCTGCCAGACATAATCCTCATAAAGGTGCGCCTTGCGGTCCTGCTCCAATTCCCGGTAGCGGTCGCTGCGCAAATCCTCCACCAATTCCCGCAGCTTGTATTCCTGCTTGTAGTAAGCGACGACGTCATCGATGGTGATGGTTGGCAGGATGTGGATGTCCGGCAACATCGCCTCAAAGACAATTTCGGGCGCATCGCGCGGTACGAAGGGCGTGAAGGTGCTTCCGCGCCCTTTACGCAAAATCCTGCGCGTCATGTCCGCCATATGGCCGTCGAGATCGATTTCTTCGTAGCGGGTCAGATTGCTTTCGATTTCCGCCAACAGTGCTGTTTGCACATCGACGATTTTTTCGTCGCGCCGCTTGGCTTCGAGGCGTGTTTCACTCCAGTGGGAGGCGAACCAGCCAAGGGCGGTGACGGCGGCGGAGACAATTGCGGCGATGAGCACGGTATCGAGCAAGCCTGGCATGCTCAGCTCCGCCTGAGGCGCGGATCGAGCGCGTCACGCAGGCCGTCGCCCGTGAGGTTGATCGCCAGAACAGTGATCAGAATGGCGATGCCGGGGAAGGCCATAACCCAGGGATGAGAACTCATGAGATCGCGGGTGTCCGCCAGCATGGAACCCCATTCAGGCGTTGGGGGCTGAGCGCCAAGGCCCAGAAAGCCCAAGCCCGCCGCTTCCAGAATGGCGTCGGACATTCCAAGCGCCGCTTGCACGATGAGAGGTGCCAGGCAATTGGGCAGCACCGTCACCGTCATCAGCCGCCAGGGCCTGACGCCCGCGACTTTCGAGGCGGTCACATAATCCTTGGTGAGCTCGGTCATGGCGGAAGCCCGCACCAGTCTTACGTACCGCGGCAGATAGACCACGGTGACGGCGATGATGGTGTTGGTCAGGTTGGGCCCGATCACGGCGATGATGAGAATTGCCAGCACGAGGCTTGGAATGGATATGATCAAATCCATGATGCGGATAATGACCGCCTCCACAACGCCCCTGAACCAGGCGCAGGCAAGCCCCAAGGCAATGCCGAAGACCATCGACACGGCCATGACGGCAAGGCCGATGAAAAGCGAAACCCGGGCGCCATACATGATCCGCGAAAGCATGTCGCGGCCCACGGCGTCAGTGCCGAGAATAAAGCGCGGGTCCGCTCCCTCCTTCCAGAAAGGCGGCAGCTTGGTGAAGCCGCGGAATTGCTCCAGCGGATCGTGCGGCGCGATAAGACTTGCAAAGATCGCCGTAAAAACGACAAGCGTCACCACGGCCAGCCCCGCAACGGCGCCCCGGTTTTCGCGGAAAGCATGCCAGAAGGCGGTGAACGGCCCCGGCGGCGCTGTTTGGGTTGCGAAGCCCGCATCAATGGCCATGGCGGATCCTCGGATTGATCAAGCCGTAGAGCAAATCGACAATCAGATTGAGGAAGATGACGGCGGTTGAAATCAGCATGATGCCGCCTTGCAGCGCGGGATAGTCGCGCCGCGAAATCGATTCGACCAGCCACTTGCCAACGCCGGGCCAGGAAAAAATCGTTTCAGTGAGGACAGCGCCCGCCAGCAACGTGCCGGTCTGCAGGCCGATGACGGTGACGACGGGAATGAGCGCGTTGCGCAGCGCATGGAGTCCAATCACGCGGGCCAGCGCCAGGCCCTTGGCGCGGGCGGTGCGGACATAGTCCTCTTCCAGCACCTCAAGCATGGAAGAGCGTGTCATGCGCGCGATGACGCCAAGCGGAATGGTGCCGAGTACGATCGTCGGCAGGATCAGATGGCGCACGGCATCGGCGAATGCGCCCTTCTGGCCCGAGATCAATGAATCGATCAGCATGAAGCCCGTGATCGGCTGGAAATAGTATTTGATGAGGTCGATGCGGCCCGACACCGGCGTCAAATGCAGCGTATTCGACATGACGAGGATGAGGATCAAGCCCCACCAGAAGATCGGCATGGAATAACCGGTGAGCGCCAGTCCCATCATCGACTGGTCGTAGATGCCGCCGCGCTTCGAGGCGGCAATAACGCCCGCCGGAACGCCGAGCCCGATGGCGAAAATCATGGCGCAAAAGGAAAGTTCGAGCGTTGCCGGAAACAGGATCAGGAATTCATGCACGACGGGCGATTTGGAAATGATCGAAGTGCCGAAATCGCCGTGGAGAAGCGCCCACACGTAATCGAAAAACTGCTTCCATACCGGCTGGTCGAGGCCCATTTGATGGCGGAGTTCCGCCAGCCGTTCGGGTGAAATGCCGCGTTCGCCCAGGCGCACCTCGATGGGATCGCCCGGCACCAGGCGGATCAGCATGAAGGTGACAAACATCAGGGCAAGGAAAGTCGGCAGCGTGAGCGCCAGGCGCTTGAGCAAAAACCGGATCATTATTCCTTAACCTTCTCCCCCTGGGAGAAGGAGGGGCCCGTTGCCGAAGGCAACGGGAGGATGAGGGGATATGG
>JBOHKD010000267.1:0-2822 GCA_050728895.1 Aestuariivirga sp. | reverse complement strand
CATCATAGGCCGAAAGCCCATAGTCGCGGTTAAATCTTGCGATTTTTTCGTCCGGAAGTTCCGGCAGGCTCGCAGCGATGGCGCCGATCCAGCCTTCCTCCAGTTGCAGCGGTAAGAGGTCCGGGTCGGGGAAATAGCGGTAGTCGTGGGCTTCTTCCTTGGAGCGCATGGAACGGGTCTCGCCCTTCCTCGCATCGAACAGCCGTGTCTCCTGATCGATCCTGCCGCCATCCTCGAGAATGCCGATCTGGCGGCGGGCTTCGTATTCAATGGCCTGGCCCATGAAGCGGACCGAGTTCACATTCTTGATCTCGCAGCGGGTGCCGAATTCAGCCCCTGGGCGGCGCACGGAGACATTGACATCGGCGCGCAAGCTCCCCTGCTCCATGTTGCCGTCGCAGGTGCCGAGATAACGCATGATCTGGCGGAGCTTCGTCACATAGGCCTTGGCCTCGGCGGCCGAGCGCATGTCGGGCTTCGATACGATTTCCATCAGCGCGCAGCCCGAACGGTTCAAATCGACGAAGCTCATGGCGGGATGCTGGTCGTGCAGCGATTTGCCGGCGTCCTGTTCAAGATGCAGGCGCTCGATGCCGACCTCGACGGAGCGGCCACCATCGAGATCGACATGCACCACGCCTTCACCCACGACGGGCTGCTTGTACTGGGAAATCTGATAGCCTTGCGGCAGATCGGGATAGAAATAATTCTTGCGATCGAAGACCGAGTGCTTGTTGATTTTGGCTTTCAGTCCCAGCCCGGTGCGCACCGCCTGTTCCACGCAAAACGCATTGATCACCGGCAGCATGCCCGGCATGGCCGCATCGACCAGCGACACATGGCCGTTAGGCTCGCCGCCGAAATCGGCCGAGGCGCCGGAAAACAGTTTGGATTTCGCCAAAACTTGCGCATGGACCTCCATGCCAATGACGATTTCCCAATCGCCGGTTGAGCCCTTGATCCAGTCTTTTTTGTCGCCTGCGCGCTTGGCGGAATTCAACATGTCGTACCCTGTCAATCGGCGCCTTGGTTAAGGGTTCGGCGGCGTCCGTTCAAGGGTGTTATCGCACCGGCTTTCCCAAGCGCACCCTCACGTGCTACCTCCGTCCACATGGCAAAAAACAAACCCGATCTTTCCAGGCTTTCGCCGCAAACCCAACTGGTCGCGGCGGGCCGCGAATACAGCGAGCACGGCTTTGTCAATCCGGCCGTTTACCATGCCTCGACCATACTGTTTCCCACGGCGCAATCGCTGCATGAGCGCAACCGGGATTATATTTACGCCAGGCGCGGCACGCCCACATCGCGGGCCGTCGAGAGCGCGGTAGCACTGGTGGAAGGCGGCCATGCGGCCAAGATCGTGTCTTCCGGCATGGCGGCGATTTCGACAGCCCTCCTCGCCTTCCTGAAATCCGGCGAGCATCTGCTGATGACGGATGCGGTGTATCATCCGGCGCGGCATTTCTGCGACACGCTGCTCAAGCACCTCGGCATCGAGACGACCTATTACGATCCGCTCATCGGGCGTGGCATAGCCTCGCTCATCCGCCCCAACACGCGCGTCATCTATTGCGAAAGCCCCGGCTCGCAGACCATGGAAGTGCAGGATATTCCGATGATCGCGGAGCAGGCCCACAAGCATAATTGCGTGGCGATGGTCGATAATACCTGGTCGGCGGGCCATTATTTCAAAGCCTTCGAGCATGGCGGCGATGTCTCGGTGCAGGCGGCGACGAAATATCTCGTCGGCCATTCCGATGCGATGATGGGCGCCGTCACCTGCAACGCCGAGACCTGGCCCCGTTTCAAGGAGGCCTGCGAGACCATGGGCCAATACGCAGGCCCCGACGACATGTTCCTGACACTGCGCGGCATTCACACCCTCGATGTCCGGCTTGAGCGCCACATGAAAAATGCGCTGATTGTGGCCGAATGGCTGCGCGGACGCCCGGAGGTCGAGACGGTACTCTATCCCGCGCTTAGCAATGCGCCGGGCCACGACATCTGGAAGCGCGATTTCACCGGCGCCTCGGGGCTTTTCTCGGTGGTGCTGAAACCGTGTGCCGAAAAAGCGCGGGACCAAATGCTCGACCGGCTGGTGCTTTTCGGCATGGGCTTCAGTTGGGGCGGCTTTGAAAGCCTCGCCGTTCCTTTCAAGCCCCATCGCAGCGCGACGCAATGGACCGCACCGGGACCCTGCATTCGCTTCCACATCGGCCTCGAAGACCCGCGCGACTTGATCGACGATCTGAAGCAGGGCTTTGCGGCACTCAACGGAGCTTGAGAGGAATTTTCCATGCGAAACCTGCTGTACGCGCTTGCCATCGCGCTATCCACCGCCGCTCCATCCCTTGCCCAGGACGCGGACGATCCGGAACTGATTTTCAAGAACACGACCGTGTGGCGCCTTTTGTCGCCCGATGCCAAGCTTGCGACTTACGCCATCGACGATCCCGGCGTTGAAGGTGTGGCCTGCCATTTCACCGTTCCCGAAATCGGCGGCTGGAAGGGCTGGGCGGGCTTTGCCGAGGAACGGTCGGAAACCTCGCTCGCCTGCCGCCAGATCGGCCCCATCACCTTCAAGGCGAAATTCGAACAGGGCGAGCGAATTTACCGCCAGCGCCGCTCGCTGTTCTTCAAGAAGATGCAGATCGTGCGCGGCTGCGATGCCAAGCGCAATGTGCTGGTTTACTTGAGCTACACCGACAAGATCATCGATGGCAGCCCGGAGAACTCGACCTCGACGGTGCCGATCATGCCATGGGGCAATCTCCCCGCCCCCAAATGCACGGATTTTTTGACGCAGTGATTTTCCTCTCCCT
>JBOHKD010000266.1:0-2823 GCA_050728895.1 Aestuariivirga sp. | reverse complement strand
GGCGCGTCCGTTTGCCGGTTATCCCACAATGGGAGGTTCAAAACATGGAGATCGCTATGACACTTCGCAATTCGCTTCTTGCGGCAGCGGCTGCCGCCGCTCTCGGCATTTCGGCCCTTGCCGCTCCGGTCCTCGCCGGGAACCCGATGGTGGGTGGCTCTGAAATGTTTCCAGAGAAAAACATCATCGAGAACGCCGTAAATTCCAAGGACCATACGACGCTGGTCGCCGCGGTGAAGGCCGGAGGCCTCGTCGACACGCTGTCGGGAGCGGGCCCGTTCACGGTGTTCGCGCCGACCAACGATGCTTTCGCCAAACTGCCGAAGGGCACGGTCGACACATTGCTGAAGCCCAAAAACAAGGACCAGCTTGTGAAAGTTCTCACCTATCACGTGATCGCCGCCGATGCGATGAGCGATGCCATCATAAAGATGGTGAAGGACGATGGCGGCAAGCATGAAGTGACAACCGTCAGCGGCGGCAAGCTGTGGATCAGCTCAGAGGGTGACAAGATCATGATCACCGACGAGAGCGGCCAGACCGCCAACGTCACCATGGCCGATGTCAAGCAATCGAACGGTGTGATCCATGTGATCGATACGGTTCTGCTGCCGAAATAGGGCATTTACAAATATATCCGGCGCGCGGTGCCGATTGGCGGCGCGCCGGATACCGCGCACGGGAAGTGAATTGACTTGCATCCCGCGATCTTGTGCCTCATATAACGCCGATCGACACTTGGGCCGGACGATTGGCCGCTTCGCTCCTGGTTGGGGCGCACGCAAGACTCCCCCATCTATCGAACGCGGGTCTTATGGCGTGCAAAACACTCCGCAAGGCCTTTATGTAACCCAACTGAAGGACGATCCCATGAATACGGGTACTGTGAAGTGGTTTAACGAGCAAAAGGGCTATGGTTTCGTACAGCCAGACAACGGCCAGAAGGACGTTTTCGTCCATATTTCCGCTGTCGAGCGCGCGGGTCTCCGCACGCTGAAAGAGGGCCAGAAGGTCCAGTTCGAAATCGTAACCGACAAGCGCACGGGCAAAAGCTCGGCTGGAAATCTCCAGGCTGTGTAATACCGGTTAGATCGCTTCTACCGTTGAATGCCCGGCCCTTGGCCGGGCATTTTTGATTCGCAAGCCCCTATTGCGTCGCAATATATCTAGTAGGTGTCGGTTATGCATGTTTTGCATGTTGTTTGACATAATTGTTCTGAGAATATGTTACCAGCGGATTAATGCGCACTTAATTTCTGTGCATAAAGTTCCCACTTCGGATATAATATTGTCATATTTCATATCTATAGCCTCTGACAGGGAAAGTTGAGAGTGATTGGCAGGCGATAATTTTGATATGCGAAATTTGCATATTAGAATTGCTTTCTGCCCCATGGAGCAATCATAATCGCGCTCTATATGGATTGTGCAACGCACAATACATCGCCTCAAGATCGCACCCTTGGGCACGGCTTTTGAGATTAAAAGGAGAACTACCATGACCACCCTCACCGCCACGAGCGCAGCTATCCACAACAGGGACGCGAGCCTGTCCACGGGATTCATGGTCAGGGTCCGGAGATTCCTGGCGTACAGCCGCGCCGAATATCAGCTTGCCCAGCTTGACGACCGGCTTCTCGCCGACATTGGTTTGAAGCGCTCCGAAATCACCAGGATGGTTTGGGGCGAGTAGGGACCAACCCTCAACAGAAGCCGGTGCATCGTGGCAGCGTTCACGATGCACCCGGCTCGCCAATTATTGTATCGCTGACACCTTCTCCTCACCCTGAGGTGCGACCCCGGACTTGATCCGGGGGAGCCTCGAAGGGTCCGCTGCCGCACGGGGTGCTTCGAGGCTTTGCCTCTCGCCTTGGCGAAGCTGAGGCTTCGCTTCGGCGTAGCCAGGTCGGCAAAGCACCTCAGCATGAGGATTGTGGAAGAAGCGGTTTCCGCGTCACAACCAGAGTGGCCCAGTTGCTCTCAACCCTCGCACTGTCGATCACCAGTCCGCGATTGCGATAGGTGGCGCGGACCCAACGGACCTGATCCCGTGTCAGACCGGAAAGAATCAGCGCACCACCCGGTGCCAGAACGAGCGACAGCCCTTGGGCGAGAGACACCAAAGGCCGCGCCAGAATGTTGGCGAAGATCAGATCATAGAGCGCTCCCGCTTGAATGCGCGGATGCTTCAGTCCCGAAGCGGCAATCGCAGTGATAGCGGGAGCAACGCCATTGGCCTTGGCATTGCGTCTCGTCACCGCCACCGCTTCCGGATCGATATCGCTGGCCAGCGCCCTTGTTCGTGAGGCTTTGACGGCCGCTATGGCAAGAACGCCGCTGCCGCACCCCACATCCAGAATACGCCGGGGACGGCGTTTTTTGATAATTTTCTCCAAGGCCATCAGACAGCCTTCGGTTGTCGCGTGGTGGCCGGTGCCGAAGGCGGTCCCCGCGTCGATTTCGAGGGAAATGCCACCTATCCTGCGCCGATGCCGGTCGTGGAAGCCGTGCAGGAAAAAACGCCCGGCTGAGACCGGTGGCAGTCCTTCCAGCGAGCGGCGCACCCAATCCACCTCGGGCAGGGGAGCGATAACACCCGCTCCCCGGGCCGATTCGGCTTCTACTTTGCTGTTAAAATAGACCACCAACTCCCAGCGCGATGGCCCTTCGCCGGTCTCGTTGATGGCTACTGCGGATGCAAAGCCGTTATCGGCTATCTCAGATAATTTATGCGCCTCACTGAAATTGAGACTTGAGATGGTGAGAGTAAAATTCATTGAGCGGATTACGCTGTTCAAAGAAGATGGCCGTGACAAGCACGGC
>JBOHKD010000265.1:0-2829 GCA_050728895.1 Aestuariivirga sp. | reverse complement strand
GTCCTGATGGGTCAACATCTCGCAGAGTGGCGCGATCGCATTCGGCATGACCCCCAACAACTGCGAGGCCGCCAGGCGAATCCCTTCGTCCTTCGAGGCATAGAGCAACGAGGCCAGCGCCGCGGCCGTCGTCTCGTCAAGCACCCCCGCCATGTGTTCCAAGGCTGATGCGCCGGCCTTGCGGACAGCCTCATCCTCCTCGCGAAGTAAGCCGACCAGCGGCACACCGGCCTGAGGATCGTTCACGCGCGCCAGCATGGCCGCGGCCTCGGCTTTCAACGCCGGCGACCCGGTCTGCAGCGCGTGAATGAGCGCCTGGACTGCGCGGGGCCCGCCTGACAGGCAGGCTGCCGTCGCCCGCATCCGTCGCCAGTCCTCTTCGTGGACGAGATCGGAGACCAACGTTTCAATCGTTTCTTTTGGCATGGACTACAACCTGGTACGCAATGAGTGCTGAGACCTGGGTCCTGGATCCTGGGTTATAAATTCAAAACTTAACATTCAAAATTGAACACTGGCATCATTAGATGCGCCCCGCCCGCCAGCCCACCTTGGTCAACGTCTCTTTGACATGGTAACGGATGTTGTCATCCGACTCACGTGCCAGCACGCCCAGCAACGGCGCAATCACGACGGAACCGAATCGAGTCAGAGCGTCGGCGGCTTCCGCTCGCGTCACCGTATGGCGGAGCGCCTTCATGAGCGAGGGGATGGCCGTCTCGTCTCGGATCGCGCCCAACGCTCGGACGGCCGCGCCCAATGTCAGTATTTCTTCATCCCACCGATCGCCGCAGCCGTCGATCGGCCGCGAGACCTCCGGTCGGTCCACCCCCTCAAGCACGTTGATCAGCACCGGCACCGCACGACGATCGCCGATCCGGCCCAGCGCCTCAACCGCCAGCGGACGGAGCCCCGGCTCTTTCATCGACGTCACGAGGAACTCCACGGCGCGCGCATCGCCGATCTGACCAAGCGCGCGGACTGCGTCCTCGCGAACCGCCCTGTCCCGATCGTTGAACAGCACCGACAACAGAGGGGCCACAGCCTCAGGCGACCGCGTTTTCCCCAAGGCCTCCACCGCATGCAGCCGCACCAGCCATTCAGCATGGGTCAACGCGCCGAGCAGCGACGATAGCGCCGCCTCCCCAATGGCCGCGAGAGCCGTCGACGTCTCTTCGCGCACGGCCTTCACCGAATCTTGTAAGAGCGGCACTAGCGGCGCCACCGCTCCTGGGTCTTGAATCCGACCCAGCGCCTTAGCCGCATGCATCCGCACGATCCAGTCGGGACTCGCGAGCGCCTTGACGAGCGGCGCGAGCACCCGCGCATCGGCAATGGTCGCCAACACCGATGAGGCCAATTCCTGAACCGTGAGCACCGGATCGGAAAGGCAGACGCCCAGCGTCGTCACAGCCGGCTCTCCGATGGCCAGGAGGGCGCCGATCGCCGCATCGCGAACCGCACGATCGTCGTCACGAAGCACGGAGACCAATGGCGCCACAGCCCGGGGATCCCGAAGCGTACCAAGCATCGTGGCGGCCTCTTCGCGAATCGCCCAATCCTCGTCTTTGAGCGCAGCGATCTGTTCGGCTACTGCGTCAGCCATAGTTTCCTGCATCCTGCTAGCCCCTTTGGGCGAAATCTCCCGAAGGGCCAAATCGGCCTGTGTCGCCAAGAGGCATGTCCACCCTGGCGTTGTCGACCACGCTCGAATTGACGGTGACGTCTTCCGGCGCCGGCATCCACCCCAATTTCTTGAGAGTTTCAAGCGCCAATTGCCGCAAAGCATCTTTTGCCGTAAGTCGGACCGACGCATAGGAGAGCACTCGCTCCCCTTCTGCGATGACTTCGGACGCTTTCGGGTCATAGAGAAAGGCAATCAACGGCTCGATCGCCGTATCACCGATGGTGGCCAGGGCGGCACTGGCCTTTTCGCGCAGGACGCCATCCTTCAACAGCATGATCAAGTCGGGAATGACGCGCGGATCACGGAACTGGCCGAGCGCCGTCGCCGCCGCTTCCTTGATAAAGGCATCTTCGCTGACGATACAGCCGGGGGTCGGGGTCCCATCCTGTCGAATCCCCTTCCCTTTCAACGCGTCCAGCACCGGAGGCAAGGCGCGAGGATCGCCGATCATGCCGAGCGACGCAATGGCATGCCGCTTCACTACGCCATCCTTCATCGCCTCGATCAAGGCATCGATGGCCCGCGGATCGCCGATCTGTCCCAGGGCGATCGTGGCATCTTCGCGGACGGCCCGATCCGGATCTTTCAGAGCAGCAATTAGGACGTCAACGACTTTAGAGTCCCGCACCCAGGTTCGGCCGATTTGATAGTCGGTGGTCATCCCACCGAGTGCGCGGGCGGCGTGGCACCGGACCACAAAATCTTTATCCTTCATACACTCAATCAGCGGATCGACGGAAGGTTGGCCGATAGAGATGAGTGCGGTTCCGGCTGTTTCTCGAACCGTTTTCGAGGGATCGCGGAAGAGTTTGATCAGGACTGGGATCGCTCTCGGGTCGCCGATCTTGCCCAGCGCCTCTGCCGCCGCACTCTTTACGGCGCCATCACGATCTCGACAGACGAGCATGAGGGCCTCCACGGCGCTCCGATCCTTTATTTCCCCACAAGTTTTCGCCGTATGTTCGCGGACACGCCACCGCTCATCCTTCAATGCGGTGATCAGGCGATCAACGACTGCGGCTCCCATCGAGGCCATGGCCGCCACGGCATCGTTCCGCACGTCCATGATGGAATCGTTAAACAGGACGATGAGCGCTTCCACCGCTTTAGCCCCGCCGATCCTGGCCACGCCCCAGCCCGCA
>JBOHKD010000264.1:0-2833 GCA_050728895.1 Aestuariivirga sp. | reverse complement strand
AGATTGGCGAGATCGGCGCCGGAAAAGCCGGGCGTGCCGCGTGCAATGGTCCTGGTGTCGATGTCGGGCGCCAGCGGCACATTGCGCATGTGAACTTTCAGGATTTTTTCCCGTCCCGCCACATCCGGGTTCGCCACCACGATCTGCCGGTCGAAGCGCCCCGGTCGAAGCAAGGCGGGATCAAGCACGTCGGGCCGGTTGGTCGCGGCGATGAGGATCACGCCCTCATTGGCCTCGAACCCGTCCATCTCGACCAGAAGCTGGTTGAGCGTCTGCTCGCGTTCGTCATTGCCGCCGCCAAGCCCCGCGCCTCGATGGCGGCCGACTGCATCGATTTCATCGATGAAGATGATGCAAGGCGCGTTCTTCTTGGCCTGTTCAAACATGTCGCGCACCCGCGAGGCGCCGACGCCGACAAACATTTCCACGAAGTCCGAGCCCGAGATAGTGAAGAAGGGAACATTGGCTTCCCCGGCAATGGCGCGTGCGAGCAGCGTCTTGCCGGTGCCGGGCGGACCGATCAGCAGGGCGCCCTTCGGGATTTTGCCGCCAAGCCTCTGGAACTTGTGCGGATCCTTGAGGAAGTCGACGATCTCGACCAAATCGTCCTTGGCTTCATCAACGCCCGCCACATCCTCGAAGGTGACGCGCCCGTGGCGTTCGGTCAGGAGCTTCGCCTTGGATTTGCCGAAACCCATGGCCTTGCCGGAGCCTGCCTGCATCTGGCGGATGAAGAATATCCACACGCCCACCAGCAGCACCATGGGCAGCCAGTAAACCAGCGCATTGGACAGGAAAGACTCGCTCTGGGCGGCCCGGAAGGTAATCTCGATATTCTTGGCTCTAAGATCCTTGATCTGGTCTTCATACAAATACAGCGGACCCGTGGTCAGCACGGTCGAGCCGTCGGAGAGCTTGCCGGTGATCGTTTCGCCGCTGATGATGATCGACTGGATCGACCCGGCATTGGCCTTGTCGATGAAGTTGGAATAGCTCATCTCGTTGGGCGCCACGCGCCCGACCTGGCCCTGGAAAAGACTGAAAAGCGCAAACAGCAGGAGCGCGATGACAATCCAGACGGCGAAATTACGGAATTGATTCACCTGCGTTCCTCGAGTCTGGCCGGAGGGTTTTGCGAGCCCGGCATCGTTGTTGCAAACCTGTAGTCTAACATAGGGCGCACCCCAAGCATTTCCAAGCACGGCATCAACGTAAACGATGCGTTAGCGCCGAAAAATGGCCTCGGCCCCGGAGCCCACTCCAAGATGCGGCACCGAAATGATTTCCCCTCCTCGCAGGATCGCCGGAAGTCCTTTTTGCACGAAGGACGGGAGATTCGCGCAGCGTGGCAAGATTCCTGCGTAAAGTACTGGAATGACATGGCTTCCTGCTTCTGCGAAAACTTCAAAACGCTCGTCCCAAAGTACTGCGCCGGTATCGGGAAGAGCGACCGGTGCGGGATCGATCCGGCCCGGTTCGCGGCCAATGAGCAATTCACGTTTGCGGCGGACGATAACCGCCCCGCCGAGAGTCCGCCGCCCCGGCGCACCCAAAGCAAGCCAGGCCGACAGAAATTGCAACCCGGCAAGTTCCGGCATTTTCCCCGCCCCATAGCGGCTGATCAGCCAGCCCAGGATACGCGGCTTGAGGCCCTCCGTCTGATCGTCGAAAGCGTCCACCGGCACGGTGCAAAACCCCGTCTCATGCCTGGTTACATGCGATTGCACCCAATCGTTCGTGGCCCCCCACAGGGCCTGCGATGATCGTTGCGCTTCTGCCGCGAGCTGGGCCAAGGCCGTTGCCGTAATCCCCAGTTCGCCCAGCACGGGCATCGCCTTGCGGATACGCACCCGCTCGAAGCGGTCATCCTCATTGCTCGGATCGTCAATCCATGGCTGGCCGAGGGAACGGAGATACGTTTTGAGATCGTCCCGCCTCTCATCCAGCAACGGGCGGAATAACTCGGTTTCGTTCCAGCGGCTCCAGCGATAGATGCCGGCAAGACTATCGAGACTTGTGGTTCGCGCCAGCCGCATCAGAACCGTCTCGGCCTGATCGTCCAGCGTGTGCGCAGTGAGCAGCACCGGCACATCGTTGTCGCGGCACCATCCGGACATGAGATCATAACGCGCCGTCCGGGCCTTGGCCTGAACACCGGTTTGCGGTTTGGCCGAATTCCATTGCAGGGTGACGTGTGCGAGTCCGGCTTGCGCCGCCCATTCGGCCACCTGCCGGGTCTCCTGCACTGCTTCCGCCCGCAATCCGTGGTCCACTGTGAGAACAGTCAGCCGCGGCATGCCTTGCCACTGTGCGGCAAGCCGCAGCAGCGCCATGGAGTCGGACCCGCCAGAAACGGCGAGCGCCACATGCCGCCGCGTAGCGATGGGTTGAAAAAGCCGGGTAGGATCAGGCCGAGCAACCGGCACGTTTGGCTTCAGCCTGGGCCCGCTTCCTGGCTTCGACCGCTTTCGGATATTCAACGCTAACCGCCTCGTAGGATGCGCAGGCCTGTTGCTTTTGTCCCAGCCGGTCCAGCGAAATGCCGAGTTTCAGCAGGCTGTCGGCCGCCCGGCGGCTTTTGGGATATTGCTTGTAACCCTGCAGGAAAGCCTGCGCCGCCTGGCGGAAGTCGCTTTGGGCGTAATAGGTCTCGCCCAGCCAATATTGCGCGCTGCCGGCAAGGCTGTGATCGGAATATTTTTCGATGAAGGTGCGGAAGCCCGCCTCGGCGTCGCTGAACTGGCGGCGCAACAGGCTTTCATTGGAACGCTCGTAAAGCGACTCAGGCGAATCGGGGCTGAGCGAAACGGTTTCGATCGCATCGCCATTCTGG
>JBOHKD010000263.1:0-2834 GCA_050728895.1 Aestuariivirga sp. | reverse complement strand
AAAATCTCCGGAAAAAGTATGCAGCAGTTCTATTCCGCCGCCCGCAAGCGCTCAAGTGAAATCATATGATCCTGGTGGCGCTTGGCAGCAACGAGGCCGGACCCTGGGGAAGCCCGCGCGAAACCGTCGAGCGGGCCTTGGGCGAACTCGGCCGCGATGGCCTGAAGCTCGAAGCCGCCTCGCGCCTGCTGGAGTCCCGGCCCTTGGGCCGCCGCGATCAGGCGCCCTACATCAATGCCGTGGCGGTCCTTGCCACCGATCTGCCGCCCGAGGCACTGATGGCCAGGCTGCACCTTATCGAACGCAGCGCCGGAAGGCAGCGCGTCATCCGCTGGGGTCCACGCACGCTTGATCTCGATCTTCTCGACTATCACGGACGGGTAGAGAACCCGCCTTCGGGTCCGATTCTGCCGCATCCCGGCATTGCGGAGCGCATCTTCGTGCTGAAACCTCTTGCCGAACTGGCGCCTTTGTGGGTTCATCCCACCCTCAAGCAGAGCGCCGCCGAACTGCTGCAAAAGCTTGACCCCAAGGGCGAGGGAGCCGAGATTTAATTGCGAATTAACCGGGCCTTGCGATCCTCGCGCGATTGAGTGGGTATGCGTATGCGTCATTTTGCTTGGATGGGAACCGCGTTTTGCATGGTTCTGGCGGCGGCGCCGGCGAACAGTGCGAAGCTCAGGTTTTCTCCGCAGGCGTTTCAGATTTTCGGCGGCATGGGCAACACCCGCGAGACTGCGGGGTTTTCGTTTCCGAAACCGTCGCCTGAATCTCTCATGCACAAGACGGTTTCATTGTCCACCGGCTACCAGCCGGGCACGATCATCGTGCGTACCGGCGAACGCAGGCTTTATTATGTGCTCTCCGCCGATGCGGCGATCGAATACCATGTCGGCGTCGGCCGGGAAGGCTTTGCGTGGGCAGGCGCCAATCAAGTTTCGCGCAAGGCCGAATGGCCCGACTGGCATCCGCCGCGCGTGATGATCGATCGCGAGGCCGCCCACGGCCGCGATATTCCCGCGTTCATGGCCGGCGGACCCAGTAATCCGTTGGGTGCGCGTGCCATCTATATCGGCGATACCGAGTTTCGCATTCACGGGACGACCGAGCCCTGGACCATCGGCCAGGCCGTGTCGTCGGGTTGCATCCGCATGATGAATGAAGAGGTGATCGACCTTTACAACCGCGTGGCGGTGGGAGCACTGGTCGTCGTCGAATAACACAAATCGCAGCGCTTCCTTCTCGTCATGGCCGTGCTTGTCACGGCCATCTTCTTTGCTTGATGCAGAAGAAGATGCCCGGAACGAGTCCGGGCATGACGACAAAGTGGGGAGTGCTTCCTGGCTGGCCGAATGGGAACAACGCCTCCATTCTCGACATGGCCGTGCTGTGTCACGGCCATCTTCTTTGCCCAGCCCGAAAGAAGATGCCCGGAACGAGTCCGGGCATGACGAAAAGGAGAAGCCCGCGAAAGAAGATGCCCGGAACGAGTCCGGGCATGACGAAAAAGGAGAGGCCGGAAACTTTCTACCCCGCGATCTTCTCTATCCTTGGGTTCCGCAATTCCGCTGGGATGTCCGCGGCCGGCATCGGCTTGCCGAAGAAGAAGCCCTGGCCCTCGACGCAGCCGAGATCGCGTAAGGTCGCCAGTTCCTCCGCCGTCATCACGCCTTCCGCGCAGACCCTTATGTTCAAACTGCTGCCGATGGCGAGGATGGCGCGGACGATGGCCATGTTGTGCGGCGCTCCGCCCAGCCCGCGCACGAAGGACTGGTCGATCTTGATTTTGTCGAATGGATATTTCTGCAAATATCCGAGACTCGAATAGCCGGTGCCGAAATCGTCCATGGCGATGCGCGCGCCAAGCCCGCGCAGGGCCTTGAGAGCGGCGAGCGGTTCGTTCGCCTGATCGAGCAGCACGGTTTCGGTGATCTCGAGTTCCAGCCTCCTGGGCTCGAGGCTTGACATGGCGAGTGCGCGCTGCACCGCTCCGGCGATGTGTCCATGCTTGAATTGATCCGCCGACAGATTGACGGCCACCGTGAGCGGCTGCCGCCAGGTTGCGGCTTCCCGGCAGGCTTGTTCAAGAACCCACGTGCCGATGGGCACGATCAGGCCAGTTTCCTCGGCGATGGGTATGAAATCCTCCGGCAAAATAAGGCGCACTTATATACTTGACACATGCAAAAGAATAAGCTAGGGAAATCAGGACAGGCCGACGTGGTTGAAATAACCCCCGTTATGATCGAGGCGGGTGCGAGAATTATTGCGGACCAATTTGAGCTTGGAGATGGCTTGGTAGCCGAAATTGTTACTCAACAGGTCTTGGCGGCGGCTTTGCTCGCCAGAGATCAAGACGGGCGGTGAAATCCTCGGTACGTTTTTCTAGCGCGACAAATTCTGCACAGAAGTAATCGAGCTGATCAACCGAATATTCATAAACCGGATACCACTCCAATGGTCTTTTTCGAGTGCTAAACATTCCTGGGATAAGCAAGAAGGCAGGGTCTGGATATGTTGAGCCAGTATCTGCTGCCTTCCCGTGAGCAATATCATTGCGACGCTGTCCCCAACCTAAGTATGCCGCCAATAGCCCGCGTAGGTCGTGGTATAATGGAAGCTCTTCGTGAAATACTGGAGAGAGATGGAGAAAAAACGCTTTGGCGGCTTGAGCAATCATTTCGGCGCGGGTAGTTGTGCTTACTATAGCGCCAAAAGCGCGCTGCGCTGGCGGGTAGTGCCACTCGTCTGTAGTCCCGGCAACCAAAGTGAAAAGAAGCGAGAATTTTTCCTCGACCAATTCCCAATAGGTTAGACACTTGCCCACTGCGAAG
>JBOHKD010000262.1:0-2845 GCA_050728895.1 Aestuariivirga sp. | reverse complement strand
GCGCGTTGTAGTCCCAAGTGACAAGAATCGGCGTCTGGCCCTGGGCAAGGGTTGCGGCCTTGCCGATGACCGGCACGAAATTGCCCTTGGCGTTGAGTTCCTTGAAGAACTCGAGACCTGCCGTGCCGGCAGCTTCACCAGCGGCGGCACCCTTCGACAGGCCCGCGGCATAGACGCCCTGGATAGCCTGGTTCGAGGCGCGCGGATCGCCGGCGAGCGCCACCGTGTTCTTGTACTCGTCCTTCAGGAGGTCGGCCCAGTCGGCCGGCGGGTTCTTGACGAGATCCTTGTTCACCTCGAACGACAGCACGCCGTAATAGTCGCCGGTCCAGAAGCCTTCGGCATCCTTGGCGCTGTCGGGGATCGTGTCCCAGGTCGAGACCTTGTAAGGCATCAGCAGGCCGTCGGCCTTGGCGGAAGGACCGAAGGAGAGACCGACGTCGATGACGTCCGGCGCCTGCGGGCCCTTGTTGTCCTTGTTGGCCTTGATCGCCTCGATCTCGTCGCCGGAACCGGCGTCCGGATTGAGTTCGTTTACGGTGATCTCCGGATATTTCGCCTTGAAACCCTCGATGACGGCGCCATAACCGCACCAATCATGCGGCAGCGCGATGGTGGTGAGCTGGCCTTCCGCCTTCGCGGCGGCGGCGATCTCGTCCATCGTCTGCGCCGAACTGATTGCCGTGGCCGCCATAAGCGACACGGCCGTAAGTGAAAGGATTTTCCCGGTGAACTTGAACATCTATTCTCTCCCTTGAACTGACGCCATTCGACGCCTTTGATGCGGGTACTGGCACTCGATGACAATTGGATGAAATGTTGCCGCCCAGAACCCCCTGACAGTTCAGTATGACTCGGCTGTGACAGGGTGGCAATAGAATTGTGACAATGGCGGCTTTCGCCGGAAACAATAGGCGGAAGGCCCGAATCTACGTAAGAGCTGCTTATGAAAACCAGCCTGGCGCAATTTGAAGCCTCTCTCCGGAGCGTTCTTGAGGGCGCAAAGGTTCCCCCGGACGAGGCGGTGGATATCGCCTGGGCCTGTTCCTGGCTCGAAGCCTGCGGCTATCGTGGACTGGAGATGCTGAGCGAGGCACTGGCCGACGGCCGGCGCGACGCCGAGCTTGCCCGCGATGCCATGGGGCTCAATCTGAAGGGCGTTTCCTGCGTCTGGCTGGCGCCTGGCATCGTTCAGGAGGCCGCCGGGGGAGGACATCTGTTCCTGCGCAATGTCCGGCACGGCCTTTATCTGTTGCCGTTCACAGTCAAGGCCGATATCGGCATTGGCTGTCCGGTCGATTCAGCCTTTGCCGTGGGCGGTGAACGCAGCAAAAACCCTTATGCCGAAAAACTCGCGGCGGCCGAACGCGATGGCGTTGTCGTGGACGATGCGTCGTGGCGCTTGCTACAAGCGGACTAGGAGATTTCATGGCCGGTCCGCTGTCCCACATCCGCGTTCTCGATCTCACCCGCGTACTCGCCGGGCCCTGGGCCACGCAACTGCTTGCCGATTTGGGCGCGGAAGTGATCAAGATTGAAAAGCCGGGTGAGGGTGACGACACGCGGGGCTGGGGGCCGCCCTTCCTGACCAATGCCGACGGCAGCCAAGGCGACGCCGCCTATTTTCTTTCCACCAATCGCGGCAAGACCTCCGTTTGCATTGATATGGCAAGCGCCGGGGGCCAGAAGCTCATCCGCGCGCTTGCTGCAAAATCCGACGTGGTGATCGAGAATTTCAAAGTCGGCGGTTTGAAGAAATATGGCCTGGATTACGAGAGTCTGAAGGCGGTGAGCCCGAAACTCATTTATTGTTCGATCACGGGCTTCGGTCAGGATGGGCCTTACGCCCAGCGGGCGGGTTATGACTTCATGATCCAGGGCATGGCCGGCATCATGTCGGTCACTGGCGAACCGGATGGGCAGCCGATGAAAAGTGGCGTCGCCTTCGCGGATATCTTCACGGGTCTTCATGCGGTGATTGGCATAACGAGCGCCCTCTTCCACCGGGAGCGCACGGGCGAAGGACAATTCCTCGATCTCGCATTGCTTGATTCTCAGGTAGCCGTACTCGCAAATCAGGCTTTGAATTACCTCGTGGGCGGCAGGGCTCCGGGCAGACTTGGCAATGCGCACCCCAATATCGTTCCTTACCAAACTTTTGAAACCGCCGATGGTCATATCATTGTCGCGGTAGGCACGGACCGGCAGTTCAAGGAATATTGCGCCATCATCGGTGTTGCCAATTTGGCGGATGATGAGCGTTTCAAAACCAATCGCGGGCGGGTTGAGAATCGAACACAACTGATCCCCCTGCTTGCCGGACCCATGAAAGTGCGAACTACGGCCCAATGGGTTGCAGCCTTTGAAACCGCCGCCGTTCCGTGCGGACCTATCAACGGCATCGACCGGATGTTTGCCGATCCGCAGGTTCTGGCGCGCGGCCTGCAGATCGGCCTGACGCGAAGCGATGGCGTTCAGGTGCCCGGTGTTGCCAATCCCATACAGTTCTCGCAAACGTCCGTGGAGTATGAAAAAGCCCCGCCAATACTGGGCGAGGGCACGAACCGGGTGCTCTCCGAAGTGCTCGGGCTCAGGCCGGCCGATATTGTCGCGTTGCGGACTTCGGGAGCCATTGGCTAGGCGTCGTTTTCAGGCTATCGGGCACTTTCGCAAAAGGGCATAACGCGCTCCCATCATGGCCAACCTCATTATTACCTACTGGCGCGACATTCCCTCGGCGGTTTCGGTGAAGGCCGGCCGCAGGGAAGAAAAGCGCATGCTGGCCGACCGCTTCCAGGAAGCCATCGACATGGCCGCCATGCGGGGCGATGCCACGGATACGGAT
>JBOHKD010000261.1:0-2867 GCA_050728895.1 Aestuariivirga sp. | reverse complement strand
TTAGCGGCACGATAAGGCAAAACTCAAGTCCTTGGCAACATCGGTGTGAGCGCTATGGAGATTTGCGACATAGAGAATAACTGCCACCCCCTATTCTGATTGAAGCATCGGCTATCGCTCATCCCGCCCAGTTGAAGGATTGATATATACACTTGACGTATAGCGTACTTTTCGTTATGCTCTTTTATGATCCTGAGTTACCGCAACAAGCGGACGGAGACTTTCGCCAGTGGCAGCTTCGTTCGTGAGTTTCAGGGCTTTGTTGCGCAAGGGTACAAGCGGCTCGAAATCCTTGAGGCGGCGACAAGTCTTGAAGATTTGCGTGCATTGCCGAGCAATCGGCTTGAGGCGTTGCGTGGCGGCAGGTCCGGGCAATACAGCATCAGGATCAACCAGCAATGGCGCATCTGTTTCACTTGGGAACAAGGCGCCAAGGGTCCATCCGATGTCGAGATCGTCGATTATCATTAAGGAGAAAACCATGGCTCGTCCTCCCATTCACCCCGGCACCATCCTCGCCGATGAGATCGAGACTCTTGGCATCACGGCCACCGCGCTTGCACGCGATATCGATGTGCCGCCCAATCGCATCAGCCAGATCATTCAAGGCAAGCGCGCTGTCACCGGCGATACGGCACTGCGGCTCGGACACTGGTTTGGCATGAGTCCGCAATTCTGGCTCAATTTGCAAAGCCAGTATGAATTGCGGCTGGCCGAGGCGGCCTCCGGCAAGGCTATCCGCAAGCTGCCGGTGCGGGCGGCGTGAAGCCCGCAAGGCGCGTAGGGTGGCGGAGACGGAGGGATTCGAACCCTCGATACGCTTTCACGTATGACGATTTAGCAAACCGTTGCCTTCAGCCACTCGGCCACGTCTCCGGTGCCTTGGCTTTTGCCTCGATTTAGCGCCCTATGCAAGCCAACCGGGAGCCTTGGAACGCCAGGCGGCCCACGATAGTTAGGTGAATTGAATCTTGGTGCTTTCGGCATTAGGCTCACCTATAGTCGGGCGAGTCTGGGAGTGGTTCAAATGCGGATCGGTTTTGCCCTGTTGGTTTTTGCTAGCGCCCTGTGGCCCACGCAGGCTGGCGCTTATGAGAATTTCATCCCGCTCGGCCATAATTATGCGCCGGGCGATTCGGTGCTGCCGGAGCTGAACAGCAGGCAGGATCAGGTCAACGCCCAAGTCGATATCTTCGAGGCTGACATTTATACGCGCGGCCGCATCGCCAAGGAATTCCGCAGCCAGCTCGATCAGTTCTCCAACGATCAGGAACCGAAGGGCGCCAACGACTTCATCGACTATTGAGCCTTTTTCCGGCGTTTAATGCAGCGTCAGCCAGGCGCGCGCTTGGCGTTGCGCCTCATACACTTCCGCCGCCGTCATTTCACGCGACAGTTCGCAGCGGCAAAGCTTTGCTTCCCGGCTGCCTTTCAGCGCCGCAAGGTTAAGCCATTTGTGCGCCGTGACATAGTCCCGGCTGGCTTCCCTGCCGCTGCAATAGTTGAGGCCCAGCTCATAAAGCATCTGGGCCGTGGCGGCACTCGGCACGATCTCCGCCGAAGCTTCTTCCGGTATGCCGATCCGTTCCATGTGACGTCCCCTTATTTGTTATCCACTACCGGCCATATTGGCCCTCGCTCTCGCAACGCCGGGTTAAGCCGTAGGATTAAAGGGATGTGAAGAGCCCGCGCCCAAGGCGTCTGCGCCGGCTCAAAATACATGAATCCAATCAATTCGTTAGAGCGGCCATGGCGCTTCGTCCCGGCATTCCGCATTCACTACCGATTCACCAGATCAAGCGAAGCTGCCCGGCCTATTGTCCAGCCGCCGGCACGGCGAGTTTCATGGTGATGGGATAGTGATCGGAGCCGGCGGGCTCGCCGATCCGCTCATGATCGAGGGTGCGGATGCCGGGCGATGCGAAAATATGGTCGAGGGCCACTTGCGGCAGCCGTGCGTGGGCCGGCCATGTCGGCAAGGAGGTAAGCCTGGCCAATCCGGTCTGGGCCACAAGGGTCGCTGTGACGCGCGAGAACGGCGTGGCGTTGAAATCTCCCATCACCAGCTTGTTGCCGGGCAGCGTGTCGGTGAAATCCGCCAGCGCCCTTACCTGCCGGAACTGGGCCTGGGAGTAGGGAAAGCGGATGGTGTGAACGCCGATCACGGTCAGGCCACCGAGTTCGGAGCCAAGCTTCGCCATGATCAACGGCGGTCCTTCCCATCCCACGCGCGAATCGGAGCTTGCCAGCGGAAACTTGGACAGGATCGCCATGTGGCAATAGTCACTGGCAAAGCATTGCGCCTGATGGGGATAGCGCTGGGCGAGAGCGGCCAGGAGGGCGTGCTTGTTGGGGCCGAATTCAATCAGCGTCACGATATCGGCGTCGAGGCGCTCGATTTCGACGCGCACCGCTTCCACTTGATTGTTGTCATACAAGGTATTGAAGCTGGCTACCGTGATAGCTCGCTCGCCGGCGGCGGCTTGTGTTGCGGTGACCTGCATCCGGCTTTCCGCATGGGGCCAAAGGCCGATCCCCGCTATTCCCGCCAGCAGCAAGAAGAAGGCCGCGATCATGCGCCCGCGCGGCAAGGCGCGTCCGATGGCGAAAGCCAGCGCCACGGCGGCGAACTGCAAGGTGAATTGCGAAAAAACATCGAAGGCGATCCACAGATGCCCGAGCCTCGATGCCGCGAGTCCGCCAAGCCCGATCAACAGCCCGACATTGCATTCGAAGCGGCCGCCGCCGCGCTTGCGCCGTGCACGCCGCGTCTCCGCGGGATTGGTCTTCGCGTCATTCAAGGCTTGGTCCCCGGCGGTTAGAGCATGTTCCGCCAAAGTGTACACACTTTGGCGACAGGAACATGC
>JBOHKD010000260.1:0-2887 GCA_050728895.1 Aestuariivirga sp. | reverse complement strand
CCATAGATGTCGGCACCGGGCTCCTCCTCGACCATCCACTGCGCCAGGCTTAAGCCCACTCCGCCGCCTTGCAGGAAGCCGGCCATCACACCGCAGGCTGCCCAATAGTTCCGGACCCCCCGTACCGGGCCAACCAGCGGATTACCGTCCGGAGTGAAGGTGAATGCCCCATTGACCCATTTCTTGATGCCGGCATCTTGCAGGCATGGGTAGCGGCTGAAGCCCTTTTCCAATTCCGGCGCGATACGGTCAATGTCTTCCTGGATCAGCTCGATGCCGTAGTCCCATGGTGCTCCCTCCATGTTCCAGTGCTTATAGTTCCTTTCGTAAATTCCGAGCAGAATGCCTTTCCCTTCCTGGCGCAGATAGGTGAAGCCTTCGAGGTCGACCATCAGCGGCAGCTCACGCGTCAGCGCGGCCACATCGGGAATGGTCTCGGTGACGAGGTAGTGATGCTCCATCGGTGTCACCGGCAGGTCGATGCCCGCCATAAGGCCAATCTGCTTTGCCCACAGCCCGCCGCAATTCACGACGTGCTCGGCGATGACAGTGCCGCCTTCCGTCACCACGTCCCAGGACCCATCCGCCCTGGGATGCAATTCCAGCACACGGTTATGTTCGAAGATCTGGGCGCCCCGTTTCCTGGCTGCCGCCGCATAGGCATAGACGCCCCCATAGGTGTCGAGATGGCCCTCATTGACATCGTAGAGGCCGCCTAAGATGCCGGTCACATCGATGATGGGGCACATTTTCTTGATTTCACTGGGCGTGATGAGCTGCGCCGTGTCGATGCCCATCGTCTGGAAGACCCGGTATGCCGCCTTAAGCCACTCCCAGCGCTCCGGCGCGCTGGCGACATTGATCCCGCCCGTCATGTGAAGGCCGACGTTCTGTCCGGACTCGGCCTCGATCTCCTTGTAGAGCTTGATCGTGTAGTCTTGTAACGCAGCGATGTTTGGATCGGCGTTGAGGGCGTGGAAGCCGCCCGCCGCATGCCAGCTTGAGCCGGATGTCAGGGCGTTGCGCTCGATCAGCGCGACGTCGGTCCAGCCAAGCTTTGTGAGGTGGTAGAGCACCGAACAGCCAACAACGCCGCCGCCGATCACAACGACCCGATAATGCGATTTCATGACTTCTCCCCGGCTAGACCGCACCCTTTTGACAACTCTACTCCCTTGTGGTCAGAGTGTCTAGACACATGTGTACAGTTCATTGCCGGTAGACATCGGCCCCTGCCAGCGCATTTTCCCGGAAAGTGGATTCCACTTTCCGGAAAGGAAAATGCGCCAGCTCAATCGGTTGGAGCATGTTCTTATCGCCAAAGTGTGTACACTTTGGCGGAACATGCTCTAGCCGTTACCCACAGTAGTCCGAAACCTTGAGTGGAGTGATCGATGTCCCGCCCTTCCGAGAAGCCGGCCGGCACTCGCGTTTCCCGTGAAGATTGGCTCCACACGGCACTCGACACGCTGGTGAGCGATGGGGTGGAGAACGTCAAAGTTTTGGTGCTTGCCCAGAAGCTTAACGTGTCAAGGTCGAGCTTTTACTGGTTCTTCAAAAGCCGGCAGGACCTGCTCGATCAACTGCTAAACCATTGGCGAGACACCAATACGCGGGTGATCGCCGAACGGGCGGCCTTGCGATCCGCTTCCATCGTGCAAAGCACGCTTAACCTGTTCGCCTGCTGGATCGACGAGAGCCTGTTTGACCCGCGCCTCGATTTCGCGGTGCGCGAATGGGCGCGCCGATCGGGCCACGTCCGGCGGGCCGTGGATCAGGCCGACGACGCACGTGTTGATGCGATCAAGAGCATGTTCGTTCGCTTCGGGTTCCGGGAAAAAGACGCATTCATCCGGGCTCGCGTACTCTATTTCATGCAGATCGGCTACTATTCGCTCGACTTGGAGGAGCCGCTCGATACGCGGCTTTCATACGTCACGGAATACCTGCGGGTGTTTACGGGCCAGGATATCGAAGCACGCGACATCTCGTGGTTTATCAAGGAATTTGGCAAGCGCTAGCGCACTTTCCTAGATTAAGAAAATGCGCCAGTTCATTTGGCGGAACATGCTCTAAGAGCCCAGCCGGAAATAGATGATTGAAGTACCGGAGTTATTCTCACTTGGAACTGGTGATTACGATATTGTAGTGGGTGGTGCCCGTACCGGCATCCGCGGGTGAACACAATGGCCGGCAAGACGCCCAAGAATTCGGCGAAGGTCGCAAGGAAGGCCGCCGCCAAGCGGGTCGCCCGATCCACTTCGACTTATCTTCAGAGGAGACCCCAATGAATTGGAATAAATGGGTTCGGCAGATCCACCGCTGGCTGTCCATCGTCTTTACGATGGTCGTTATCTTCATCTTCGTCGCCTTGGGAATAGGGAAGGAGCCTGCCGAATGGGTGTACTTCTTACCGCTGTTCCCGCTCGCCTTGATGCTGCTCAGCGGTCTTTATCTGTTCGCGCTGCCCTATGCCATGAAGTGGCGCAGCGGGCGAGGGACCAGCGCATAGGTGTGGACAAAATGGCCGGCAAGACCTCCAAGAAGTCGCCGAAAGTCGCAAAGAAGGCCGCTGCCAAGCGGGTCGCTGCGAAGGCAGCAGACTCCCCCTCCCGGCTGATCGATGCGAGAATCAAGGAGCTGGGTGATTGGCGGGGCGAGACGCTTGCTCGGGTCCGAAGTCTCATCAAGGAGGCCGACCCCGAAGTGGTGGAGGAGTGGAAGTGGCGAGGGGTTCCGGTGTGGGAGCACGACGGAATGATCTGCACCGGTGAGACGTACAAGAATGCCGTGAAGATGACCTTCGCCAAGGGCGCCTCGCTCAAGGACCCTTCAGGCCTCTTCAACTCCAGCCTCGAAGGCAACGTGAGGCGTGCCATCGATTTCC
>JBOHKD010000259.1:0-2888 GCA_050728895.1 Aestuariivirga sp. | reverse complement strand
GCCTTGATGGGTTCCGCTCCGCAACGCTCCGCCAAGACACCAAGGCCGGCCCCGTTCAATACCGCCAAGGCGCGTGGATTCAAGCAGGCGCCGCACACTTTGTAGCGCGGAAAAGCCGCCTTATCGACCAGCAGCACCCATAGCCCGCGCCGCGCCATTGCATGCGCTGCGAACGCACCGGCCGGCCCCGCGCCGACGATGACCACGTCCCATTCCCACCCGAGCGCATCGCTGATCGCGAGCGTCGCTATCGTATTGCCCGAGCTCATGGGGTTAGAATCCGTAGCGCCCCACTACTCCAACCATTTATCGATCAGCTCCGCCATCTCGCCGCTACGCATCGGGGGCTCCGCCGCATCGAACCAGCGCATGGATTGCACCGCGATCAACCGAACTATTTTTTCACCACTGACCCACCCATGTTCGTCGTAACACTGATCCGGACATTTTGCGAGCACATTAAGCGCCGCGCCAAGGACTTTTTCCCGCGTGCTGGGCGGAGCGTTTCTCGCAGACGGATTAGGTTCCCGGCAGTTGGCGTCTGGTGACGAGCCCGCGGGCGATTGAACCACGCGCTGGATGAACTGCATGAGCGCCTCGAAAGGTTCCGGGATCGGGATACCCGAGGCGTGCGCCCACCGATAGAGATCGATCGGCGCACAACGCCAATCCTCTTCTCGAGACTCAGGGTTGATTACTCGCGGGTTGCCTTCGGTAATGACCGCGTCTCTCACGGATGCCCACAGCATGTTCTCCAGTATGCCGCAGGCGCCGGACACCCGCAGCGTTGCCCAGGCTTCGGGCGCGATGCCAATGAGGAGCGGAATGGCTTGCGCCCGCAGCGACCACTCCGGTTTACCCATCCAGCGCTCATAAAGCAATTGCGCCCGCGCGCTAGCTTCCTGGCTTGCCGAGTCCGGGGACGCTATCGGCAGGGAAGGCTGTCGTAACACACAGTCTAATAACTGTGCTAGGCTTTTGGCAATGTCGTTGTGCTGTCCCATAAGCGAACGGAGGTTTTCTTGGCGTCTGGGTGGCGAGCCGCCGCGGGAACCTGCTCAACCGGTTCCCGCCCCAGGGCTTCGATCAAGCATACGTCAAAAAACTCATAGCCGCATACGACGAGCGGCAAGCCGCTCGCGCGGCGCCGTAGACTCCTGAGGCGCGCGGACGGTGCGTGCGCCCGACTTTTGGCGCCTAGGCCAGTTCGAACCCGCCCCAGGGCCGGCCGTTTCCGGCATGCGCCGGGCGCGCCACAGCCGGGGCAAAGTGACCCAGGGGCTCGTACGAGCGCCAGTCGAAGACTGGCCAAGGGCCGAAGGCGACCTGTTTGGCGCGCCAAGGATGCTGAAGTAGGCATCCTGCCTTGCCGCGGCGCCTCGATAGCAATTGTTTCATCGTTGATTTATCCTCCCCGCATTGAACGCTTCTCGCTCGGCGCGCGTTAATTCGGGCGTCATGCACGACTTAGGAACCGAGCCGGATATAGATGCAATGTCCGCTGGCGCTACGTTTTGGCGACTACCAACGATCAGGCTCTGGCGGCAGACAGAATTCGTCGCCTGAGTTGGAGATTGCACGACTTGCATTGCAACCTACCGCAAGCTGCATAAGAGATGCGGATGTTGTTTGCACGCTTGATGCGAAATTGTGTCCCGATGGCTCATCTGTAGGGCGTGTACCGCCCTCCTGTAAATTCGCTCCTTGTCCGGGAGAGTAGTTATTATCATCGCTATGTACTACAAGAATCACTCGCCAAAGCATTCTCGTGCGAAGTATGGTCGCGACCAAGCATCCGTCCGCATAGACAATGGCTAGATTCTGCAACGTTAGGTGACAAACGGGATGCAGTGCCGTGAGCAAGCTGCAAGACGAACATCTCGAGTTCTTCTTTGAAATTTCCATCGATCTGATGTGCATCGCCGGAGTGGATGGCTACTTTAAACATGTCAACCCAGCTTTTACGAAAACGCTGGGCTGGACTGCCGAGGAACTCCTTGCCAAACCCTTCATAGAATTTGTTCATCCCGGCGACCGAGAACGCACAGTCAATGAAGTCAGACGTCTCGCCAGTGGCATCGACACGGTTAATTTCGAGAACCGGTATCGGAAAAAAGACGGTTCATGGGCGTGGTTAGGCTGGACTTGCCCAGCGGCAACACCGGAAAACGGGCTGTTATATGCAGTTGCCCGCGACATCTCAGAGCAAAAGAAAATTCAAGAGCATTTGGTCCAACTCGCCACCTACGACAGCCTGACGGGCCTAGCTAATCGGACATTGTTCTTAGAGGAGGCTGCTCGTGCCGCCTCGCGCTGTAACCGTACCCGCACGGGAATGGCGGTGTTGTACGTTGATCTTGATGGTTTCAAGCCCATCAACGATGAGCTCGGCCACGATGCTGGTGATGCTGTGCTTCGTGAAGCTGCCCAGCGCATCGCTTCATGTATCCGAGACGGTGACTTTGCTGCTCGTCTTGGCGGTGACGAGTTCGCGGCTATTTTGCAAGCCAGCGCCGCTTATCCAGCCCCTGTAGCGCAACGAATGATTGAGGCCATCGCGCAGCCCATGGCTGTGCACGGTCGCACCTGTCAACTCTCCGCGAGTATCGGTGTGGCCATCTCGGATGTCGCCCCGCCCCCCAATAGTGTGGAGCAATTGATCAAATGTGCTGACATGGCAATGTATGATGCTAAAAGAGACGGAGGAAATCGTTATGTTGTTTATGCGCCCAGGTTTTAGACCGTTAACCCAGAATGCAGGTCGCGCACGGCGCACCGCACGTACATGTGCAGAGGGAGCGCTTCTTCGCAAAGTTTTGGTTGAATCCCGTGACGTTAGCGAGTTCTATCCGATTCGCTTCGCACGAGTTGCGGGCGATCCAAAGAAT
>JBOHKD010000258.1:0-2897 GCA_050728895.1 Aestuariivirga sp. | reverse complement strand
CGCTAACCGCGATCGGTGAATGACCGCGCGGTGTTGCGCGCCGCGATTTCTCGCGCCTGCCGGCGTGGCCCTTGGGCCCGCTTGCCTTTGCCGGCGCTTTCCTCTTGTTTCTGCTCGATTGCCTCGCGGTATTGTTTCTAGGCGGGACCTTGCGCCGCCTCGGCACGCGGGGTGCCGCGGCACTCATGCTGGCCATGATGCTGCCCCAGGGCGGCACAGCCCGCGCCGATCCCCTGGAAGACTTTGCCCTCAAAAGCGTGCTCGATACCCATCTCGCCTATGTCGTCACCGGAGATGCCGAAATCGACCGGGTGAGCGAGGAGGGTCTCAAGGGCCTCGGTCTTTATCTCCGCGAGCGCACCTCGGTGGAAGCCGGCGACCCCATCGGCGTCAATATCGAGCGCGACGAGATTGTCTTTTTTCCACTCGTTTATTGGCCGGTTCGGGCTGAAGATGCCATGCCCTCGGCTGCAACACTGGCACGTATGGACGCCTACATGAAGAACGGCGGCACCATCTTCTTCGATCTCCGCGAGGATGGCGCCGACGCCGATGTTCTTGGCGGTGGCGCTTCCGAGGCAGGCGAGGCGTTGCGCCGCATATTATCCAGGCTCGACATTCCGCCGCTCGAGCCCGTGCCGGCCCAGCATGTGTTGACGAAAGCCTTCTACCTTCTGGAATCCTTCCCCGGCCGTTACGATCAGGGTCCGCTGTGGGTCGAGCGCGCCGATGCTGGAAATGCCGGCGGCAATGGCGATGGGGTGAGTTCGATCATCATTGGCTCCAACGACTATGCCGCGGCCTGGGCGCTCGACCACAATGGCCAGCCCCTCTATGCGGTCATTCCCGGAACCGGACGCCAGCGCGAGATGGCATTTCGCACCGGCATCAACATCGTGATGTATGCCTTGACCGGCAATTACAAGGCCGATCAGGTCCATGTCCCTTCGCTGCTTGAAAGGCTTGGGCAATGATGGGCTGGGATATCGCGATGGCGCCGATGGCGGGCTGGCCGGTCCTTGTTCTTGCCGCCATCGTGAGCCTCATCCTGATCGGCCTCCAGGCATGGGCGGGATCACGGGGATGGTGGCTGCGCGGCATTGCCTTTGCGCTGCTGTTCGCGGCTCTGCTCGATCCTTCCATCCGCAAGGAAGAGCGTGAACCCCTTACCGACATCGCGGTGCTTGTTGTCGATCGCAGTCTCAGTCAGGAAGTGGGCGGCAGGCTGCGGCAAACCGATGCGGCGGCTCTCTCCCTCAAGGAGCAAGCCGCCCGCCTTGCCAATACGGAATTGCGCGTGGCCGAGGTGCGCTCCGGCATTACCGCCGATGATGATGGCACGCGGGCCTTCGAAGCGCTAACCCGGGTGCTCGCCGACATTCCGCCCGAGCGTTTCGCCGGTGTCGTCATGCTGACCGACGGCCAGATCCACGACGTTCCCGCCGATTTGGCCAAATCGGAGATCGCGGGACCGGTTCATGGCCTCATCACCGGCAGCAGAAGCGAGCGCGACCGCAAGATCGTCATCGACGCGGCGCCGCGTTTCGGCATTGTCGGCAAGGAGCAGACCATCCGCTTTCATGTCGAAGAGGTAAATGGCGGCACCGGCTCCGTCGATGTCAGCATCGCGGCAGGCAAGGACGACCCGATTACCTTGACGGTGATACCGAGCCAGCCGGTCGAAGTCCCGCTCACCATCGGCCACGGCGGACAAAACATCGCCGAGATTTCCGTAGCGCCCCTAGAGGGTGAAATCTCAACCGCCAACAACCGCGCCGTCGCCGTCATTGAAGGCATCCGCGACCGCCTGCGCGTGCTGTTGATTTCCGGCCAGCCCCATGCCGGCGAGCGCACCTGGCGCAATCTGTTGAAGGCCGATGCTTCCGTCGATCTCGTGCATTTTACCATTCTGCGTCCGCCCGAGAAACAGGACGGCACGCCGATCAAGGAACTGGCCCTCATCGCTTTCCCGACGCGCGAACTTTTCGTCGAAAAGCTCGACGAGTTCGATCTCGTGATCTTCGACCGTTACCGCCGCCAGACGGCGCTGCCCGTCGATTATCTGGAAAACGTGGCTAGCTATGTCCGCGAAGGCGGGGCCGTGCTCATCGCGTCCGGTCCCGATTTCGTGGGCGCCGACGGGCTCTATGACACCCCGCTCGCCGATATCATTCCGGCGGGCCCCACGGGCCGCGTACTGGAGGGTGCCTTCCGTCCGAAGGTGAGCGAGGAAGGCCGCAAGCATCCAGTCACCCGCGATCTGCCTGGTGCTGGTTCGGGAACGCAAACGCCAAGCTGGGGCCGCTGGTTTCGCGTGGTCGATACGGAACCTTCCCGCGGCACCGTTGTCATGTCGGGCAACAACCGTCCGCTTCTGGTCCTGACGCGCGAGGGCGAAGGCCGCGTCGCCCAGATGCTGTCGGACCAGGGTTGGCTGTGGGCGCGGGGATTCGACGGCGGCGGCCCGCAAACCGAACTCCTGCGCCGCATGGCGCACTGGCTGATGCAGGAGCCGGACCTTGAGGAGGAAGCCTTGGGAGGAACGCAGCAAGGCGGGCAACTGGTGGTCGAGCGCGCGACGATGGCGGACAAGACGAACCCCGTGACTGTCACTCTGCCTTCCGGCAAGACCGCGACGGTAGCCCTTTCAGAAAAAGCGCCGGGAATGTGGACCGGCAAGCTCGCCATCGCCGAAGCGGGCCTGCATCGCCTGAACGACGGGCGTCTCGATGCGATGGCTGCGGCGGGAAGTGCCGATGTCCGTGAAGCCTCCGATGTTTTGGCAACGGACAAAATCCTGGCTCCCGTGGCCAAGGCGACGGGCGGCGGCGTCTCGTGGGCCGCCGACGGCATGCCGCGTCTGGTGAAGGTGAATAAAGACCGGCAGATGGCAGGCT
>JBOHKD010000257.1:0-2917 GCA_050728895.1 Aestuariivirga sp. | reverse complement strand
CGTCCATGCCGCCATAGAGATGGTTCAGGAACATTTCCTTGGTGAGCGTCGTGCCCTTCCTGAGGCTCAACAGTTCCAGCATCTGATATTCCTTGCCGGTCAAATGCACGCGCTGGCCGCCGACTTCGACCGTTTTGGTATCGAGATTGACCAGCAGCTCGCCGGTGAGGATCACCGATTGCGCATGGCCCTTGGAGCGGCGCACCACGGCATGAATGCGGGCCACGAGCTCATCCTTGTGGAAGGGCTTGGTCATGTAATCGTCGGCGCCGAAGCCCAGGCCCCGCACCTTGTCCTCGATGCCGGCGAGGCCGGAGAGAATGAGGATGGGCGTGTTGACCTTGGAGACGCGCAAGGTTTTCAAAACTTCATAGCCCGACATATCGGGAAGATTGATATCGAGGAGGATGATATCGTAGTCGTAGAGCTTGCCGAGATCGACGCCCTCTTCGCCCAGATCCGTCGTATAGACGTTGAAGCCTTCCGACTTGAGCATCAGTTCGATGCTCTGGGCGGTGGCGGTATCGTCCTCGATCAGCAATACCCTCATGGTCCAATCCCCTTTTGGCCCGGACTTGCCGAAACCAACCGTTAATCGTGCCTGTTAAGATAAGCCGGGAAAGGTTAACAAAACCTTCCGGCGGCACACACCGAGGAGCTTACGCGGACTGGCGGAAGGGGGCGCCCAAGGTTTACGCCGCCTTAAGCTTACCGGTTCATCATCGCTTCCGACGGCGCCGGAGTCATCACAAGTAATTGATTCGGGCGGTTGTGAGAAGGGGACGCCTTTCACGTCCTCCGGTTTGTTGAGTTGAGGATGACCCACATGCGTTCACGCGATACGCTTCTCAGGCTGCACCGTTTCCGCACCGAGGACAAGCGAAGGCAGGCGGCCGATATCGAAAGCATGATCCAGGATTTCATGCGCAAATATGACGATCTCGACGCGCAGGTGAAGATGGAGGAGGGGCGCAACGGCGTTTCCGATCCCGCTCACTTCAATTATTCGCTCTCCGCCAAATCGGCGCGCAGCCGCCGCGATACGGTGCAGAAATCCATCGCCGAACTGAAGGACCAGTTGACGGCAGCGCAGGCAGCCCATGCCGAAGAGCAAACGGAATTGCGCCGCGTCGAGCTGCTGGTCGAAAAGGAAGGCGGCAGCGTCACAGGGCTTCCGCCCGGCGCCGCGCCACTGACAGGGCTCCACGTCAGGTAAGGCGCGTTACCCGCAATTTCTCGTAATAAGGCCGGGCCTGATCCGCGATCTTCGCCAAATGGGCCGGCAGCAGGGGTGCGTTTGCTTGCGGCTTGGCAAAGCCCGTCGAAGCCCACACGGCATTATACCAGTGGGGCGCCCAAATGCCGTCGAAGGGCTTGGGGCCGGGGCGCCAGTGCAGCATGGAATCATGGAAGGCGATGCCGCAAGCATCGCACAGCGAGGTGAGGGCGCGGGCCGGATCGGCCAGCACATCCTCGGCGTCGATCACCGGCGGCGCGCGGCCCGATTTCTGCGCCACCATATCAAAGATTTCCGCCTGCTCGGCGAAGCCCAAATCGCGGAACGTCACATCCGGCCATTTCCGGGCATAGCTCGCCAGCACACGCTCGGGCGCGCGAATGAGGAAGGCGTTGGTGAGCCCGGCGATCCAGGAGCGGTCAAACCCAGGCAGCATGTGGTGCGTCATATGCTTCTGGTAGAAGAGGGGTTTTAGCGCCGGGGTGCTGCATCTCGCCACCAGCGTTTCCCAATCGCTCTCGTTGCCCGCGATGATTTTTTCGCGCATGGGATGATCGTTGCCGCGATGGACCAGCGAGAAGGCATAGAAGGGCTCGTCCCAGGCCACGCAATCGGGCCTCGAGCCGAAGGCATACATCATGGCGGTGGAAATATTGCGCGGCCCCGACCACATGGCGATGATGGTCACGTGAGCGAGACCCGCGCTTCCTTCAGGCACAATTCCTTATAAAGTTCCGAAAGGCGGCGCGAGATGCGGCCGGGGCCGGACCATTGCTCCGTGGACAGAGGATTTCGTATGGTGCGGCCGTCGATCTCGCGCACCGGGGTTAGGCCTGCGAAGGTGCCGGTGACGAAAGCTTCGTCGGCGCCATAGACATCGTAGAGCGAGAATTGCTTTTCAAAGACCGGAATGGCGTTCTCCCGGGCCAGGCGGATGATGTTGGCGCGGGTGATGCCGGGGATCGAGTATTGTCCCGTCGAGGTCCACAACTCGTCCCGGCGCACGATGAAGAAATGGGTGGAGTTGCAGGTGGCGACAAAGCCCAGGGGATCGAGCATCAGGGCTTCATCGGCACCGGCATTTGCCGCTTGAATACAAGCGGTTATGCAATTCAGCTTAGAATGCGAATTAAGTTTCTGATCCTGCACATCGGGGGCGCCCCGCCGGACATGAACGGTAAAGAGCTTGAGGCCCTTTTCGAATTTTTCCGGAGCCGGTGTTTTGTATTCGGGAATGATGACAATGGTGGCGGGCGAGATCGTGACACGCGGATCTTGATAGGGCGTGGCCTTCACACCGCGCGTCACCATCAGGCGGATGTGAACGCCGTCTTGCATCTTGTTGGCGTTGAGGCAATCGAACAGGCGCTTTACGAGATCGCCGGGTGTCATGCCAATGTCCATGAAGATCGCCTTGGCACCCTCGTAGAGCCGCTCGATATGTTCACGCAGGAAGGGCACGCCGCCGTTGACCAGGCGCAAACCCTCCCACACGCCGTCGCCCAAAATGAAGCCGGAATCGAACACCGAGACGACGGCGTGATCGCGCGCGAACAGCGTGCCGTTCACCGAGATGAGGATTTCCGCGTTGCGCGGATCGATTTGGCCGGCGTGGAGGGAATTGGACATGGTTGTTACCGATTAAACAGGTCGGCGTGGGTTCCGGTGCGGGCCAGAAAG
>JBOHKD010000256.1:0-2927 GCA_050728895.1 Aestuariivirga sp. | reverse complement strand
GAAGATGGTCGGGTCGTCGTCCTCGATCGCCGAGATCAGGAGGCCTTTGGCGTCATAAGGGTTGGATGGAATGACCGTCTTCAACCCGCAGACGTGCGTGAACAGCGCTTCGGGACTTTGGCTATGAGTCTGGCCGCCAAAAATGCCGCCGCCACAGGGCATCCGGACAACCAAGGGTGCCGAGAATTCTCCGGCGGAACGGTAGCGCAATCTCGCCGCTTCGGAAACAATCTGGTCGTAGCCGGGATACATATAATCGGCGAACTGGATCTCGGCCACTGGACGCAGTCCATACGCGGCCATTCCCACGGCGGCGCCGATGATTCCCGTTTCGGAAATCGGCGTGTCGAAACACCGGGAGTTGCCATGACGCCGCTGCAGGCCATCCGTGCAGCGGAACACACCGCCAAAATAGCCGACGTCCTGGCCAAAGACGACGACGCGATCGTCCTGCGCCATCATGACGTCCATGGCGTCCCGGATTGCTTCGATCATGGTTCTGCGCGGCATGGGATCAGATCCCCATTTCCTGGCGTTGCTCGCGCAAGTGCCGGGGCATTTCCTTGTAGACGTCCTCAAAGATCGTGGCCGAGCTTGGCTTCGCACTGTGCAGCGTCCCATGCCGCTCGGCTTCCCGGGCCGCTTCAAGCACCTCCTCGTCGATCTGCGCCTTAAGCTGCGTATGACGCTCCTCGCTCCAGGCACCGGTCAAAATCAAATGCTGCTTCAGCCGCTCAACCGGATCGCCGAGCGGCCAGGCCTCCGATTCCTCCTTCGGCCGGTACTTGGACGGGTCGTCCGACGTCGAATGCCCAGCCACCCGGTAAGTCACCCACTCAATCAGCACCGGGCCAAGATTCGATCTGGCGCGTTCAATGGCCCAGGCAGCGGCCGCATGAACAGCGAGATAGTCGTTGCCATCGACTCGAAGCGAAGGAATGCCATAGCCGTGAGCGCGCGCGGCGAGTGTCGTCGTCTCTCCGCCGGCGATTGCCTGATAGGTCGAAATTGCCCACTGGTTGTTTACGACGTTTAGAATAACCGGCGCGCGGTAGACCGAGGCAAAGACGAGTGCCGCATGGAAGTCGCTCTCCGCTGTCGCTCCGTCGCCGATCCAGGCCGCCGCCACGCGCGTGTCGCCGCGGATCGCCGATGCCATCGCCCACCCGACAGCCTGGATATATTGCGTGCCCAGATTACCGGATATCGAGAAGAAGCCGGCCTCGCGCGCCGAATAGAATACCGGCAACTGGCGGCCCTTCATGCGGTCGTTCGCGTTGGAGAGCACCTGGCACATCATGTCGGCCAACGGCCAGCCCTGGGAAATCAACAGGCCTTGCTGGCGATATGTCGGAAAATTCATGTCGCCCTTCTCGAGCGCTTTCTGGAAGGCGCAGGCGACCGCCTCTTCGCCCGTCGACTGCATATAGAAAGAAGTCTTGCTTTGGCGCTGCGCCATCGTCATGCGAACATCGTAAGCGCGCGTTTTCATCATCGCGTTGAGACCGGCCCTGAGTTCCTCGGGACTTAGTAAACCGGCCCACGGTCCAACCGCCTCGCCGTTCCGCTTCAAGACGCGAATAAGCGAATAGGCCAGATCTCTGATGGCGCTCGGCTCGACATCGACAGACGGCCGGCGGACAGTTCCCGCCTCGGGGATATTGAAGTTGCTGAAGTCCGGCTTGTCCCCCGGACGGAAGGGAGGCTCGGGAACGTGCAGCGACAACGGCTTTTGATCGGTCATGTTCAGCGGCCCACGAAGGCGGGGGGACGCTTCTCGACAAAGGCGCGCATGCCCTCTTTCTGGTCCTCGGTGGCAAAAAGCGCATGGAATACCCGGCGCTCAAACAGAAGTCCCTCGGACAGGGAGGACTCAAAAGTCCGGCCAAGGGCTTCCTTAGCCAGCATGACAGCGGGTTTCGAGAGCGCCGCGATCTGGGTAGCGGCTGCAAGAGCCTCGTCGAATAGCCGCGCGGCGGGCACGACGCGAGCCACCAAACCGGCGCGCTCCGCTTCCTCGGCGCCCATCATCCGGCCGGTGAGAATCAGGTCGGCGGCCTTGGCCTTGCCGACCGCGCGGGTAAGCCGCTGGGTACCGCCCATGCCGGGAATGACGCCGAGCTTGAGTTCGGGCTGTCCGAACTTCGCGGTGTCGACGGCAATGACGATATCGCACATCATGGCCAGTTCGCAGCCACCGCCAAGCGCGTAGCCGGAGACCGCCGCGACGATTGGGGTTCTGAGCCGCGTGAAAGAATCCCAGCCTGCGAACCAGTCGAGGTGCAGCATCTCCTGGAAGCCGCGGTCCTGCATCTCCTTGATGTCGGCGCCAGCGGCGAATGCCCTGTCCGATCCGGTGATCAGAAACGAGCCGATCTCCGGGTCTCGGTCCAGGACGGTCAGTTTGCCAACCAGTTCATTGAGCAGCTCGACATTCAGGGCGTTGAGTGCTTCGGGCCGGTTGAGGCGAACGATCGCCACCCGGCCGCTACGCTCGATCAAAACGGTCTCGGTCATTGCGGGTCCTTCTGGATCGCGGCGCCAAGCGCCTGGATCACGGCGGAGAAGTCCTTGTCTCCATTGCCATCCGCTACAAATTTCTCATAGATATCCGCCGCATGCGCGCCCAAGGGAGTCTGTGCTTTAACCGCGGCTGCCGCGGCGCGGGCGAGTTTGAGATCTTTCAGCATCAAGGCGGCTGCAAAACCCGGCTTGTAGCCGTTGTCGGCGGGTGATTTCGGTCCAACACCCGGCACCGGGCAATAGGTGTTGATGGACCAGCACGAGCCCGATGAGGTGGCGACGACATCGAACATCGCCTGCCGGTCGAGTCCCAGGCGGTCGGCGAGCGCAAAGGCTTCGCAGACGGCAATCATCGAGATGCCAAGCACCATATTGTTGCAGATCTTGGCTGCCTGGCCGGCGCC
>JBOHKD010000255.1:0-2968 GCA_050728895.1 Aestuariivirga sp. | reverse complement strand
ACGCCGGCGAGTTTGCCGCCAAGAGCAACAAAAACCGCCGTGGCCCCATCGTTTCGCATCGACTGAGCCTGTGCCTCCAGAGCACTGGTGGCGATGTTGAGTTCGGCTAAGAATCGGCTATTGCCAATTGCCATCCGCTGGCGATCCACCATTCCGATGGCGCCCTTTCCGGACGCGGCGTCAAAGCCCATGACTTTCGAGATTTTTAGATTCCGTTCGCGCGCGGCCTTAACAATCGCCGACGCCAGCGGATGCTCGCTCGCCTGTTCGACCGAGGCGGCCAGGCGCAGCAGTTCATTCTCGTCCCGACCGGCAACAGCAGCGATTGACGTGACCGATGGTTTGCCTTCCGTCAATGTGCCGGTCTTGTCGACGATGAGGGTGTCGATCTTTTCCATGCGCTCGAGCGCTTCGGCGTCACGAATGAGAACGCCGGCTTTGGCACCTCGCCCGACACCCACCATGATCGACATCGGCGTTGCAAGTCCAAGAGCGCAGGGGCAAGCGATAATGAGCACGGCAACGGCCGCAACGAGGCCATAGGCAAAGCGCGGTTCCGGCCCCCACAGCGACCATGCGGCAAAGGCAAGGACGGCAACTCCGATAACAGCGGGAACGAACCAGCCCGAAACCCGGTCGGCAAGCCGCTGAATGGGCGCGCGGCTTCGCTGGGCGCTGGCCACCATTTGAGCGATGCGGGCCAGCATGGTTTCACTGCCGATCTTTTCAGCCCGCATCACAAAGCTGCCGCTGGCATTCATCGTTCCGCCAATCACCTTGGCACCAGTTTCCTTGCTAATCGGCATGGATTCCCCCGTGACCATTGATTCATCCAGGGACGAATGGCCTTCGGTAATCTCGCCATCGACCGGCACCTTCTCGCCGGGCCGCACCCGCAGCAGATCGCCCATGGCGATAAGGTCAAGCGCCACTTCCTCTTCGCTGCCATCCGCCCCCACGCGGCGGGCCGACTTCGGGGCAAGACCCAGAAGCGCCTTGATCGCACCCGAGGTCCGGTCGCGGGCGCGCAGTTCAAGCACCTGCCCAAGCAGAACCAGCACGGTGATCACGGCGGCAGCCTCGAAATAGACAGCGACCGAGCCATCCATCTGGCGGAACGCCGCAGGGAATATATCGGGCACTACCGTTGCAATGACGCTGTAAACCCACGCCAAGCCCACTCCCATGGCAATCAAGGTGAACATGTTGAGATTGCGGGTCAGCAATGATTGCCAGCCGCGAACAAACAACGGCCAGCCAGCCCATAGGACAACCGGCGTGGCAAGCAACAACTCGCTCCAGTTGGACAGTTGCTGACTGAGCAGCATGGTCAGGCCGGTTAGATGCCCGCCCATTTCCAGAACCAGAACCGGAATGGCGAGGCCCGCGCCAATCCACAATCGCCGCGTCATATCGATGAGTTCGTGATTGGGGCCGCTATCGGCGGTGACCGCTAAAGGTTCGAGCGCCATGCCGCAGATCGGGCAGGAACCCGGACCCTCCTGCCGGATTTCTGGATGCATGGGACAAGTGTAAATGGCACCCGGCACAACGGGTTCGGCGGTCTTGTCGAGATAATTCGCCGGATTGGTCTGGAATTTTGTCTTGCAGCCCGCCGAACAGAAATAATACGTCCGGCCTTTGTGATCCGCCCTATGCGCCGTGGTTCCGGGATTAACCGTCATGCCGCAAACGGGATCGATGGCGAAGTGTTCATGTTTCATGGTTGACAAGTATACCCCCTATAGGTATACGTCAAGTATGCAAACTCAAACAAAATCCGCCGTGCTGAAACGGCTCAACCGGATCGAGGGGCAGGTGAGGGGCTTGTCCCGCATGGTCGAGGAAGATCGCTATTGCATCGACGTCGTCACGCAAATTTCGGCGGTGCGGGCGGCGCTGCGCCGGGCCGAGGAGGAAATCCTCCGCGATCATGTAGGTCACTGCGTGGAACGCGCCATCGCGAGCGGCGACAAGCGCGACCAGCGCAAGAAAATTTCGGAAATCATCGACGTTCTGGGACGCAGCAACAGGTAAGGAGAAGGCTCGTGGATACAAACACGAAAATCATCATGGCTGCAATCGGCATTGCCGCGCTGGGTGCGATTGCCTACACGCAATTGCCCAAAGGTGGGCCGGATGCAATGTCCGGCATGAATACAGTCTCCGCCCATGCGCCCGCTTCAACGCAGGCCTACGAAACGGTCATGGCGGGCATGATGAAGAGCATGATGACGCCGCTCACCGGCAAAGCGGACCTCGACTTCATGCAAAACATGATTCCCCACCATCAAGGTGCCATCGACATGTCCAAGGCCGTGCTGCAATACGGCAAGGACGCGGAAGTGAAATCGCTGGCTGAAAATGTGATCAAGGCGCAGGAAAGTGAAATCGCCATGCTGAAAGCGTGGTTAGAAAAAACCGATCAAAATACTCTTGCCGTGACACCCGACTCCATGAAAGGCAATGAGCAAGCGATGGCAACAATGGCCAAGAACACGATGGTTCCGTATGCCGGAGACGCGGATGTCGATTACGTGAAAAACATGATCCCCCACCATCAGGGCGCCATCGATATGGCGAAGGTGGCGCTGCAATTCGCCAAGGACCCCGAAGTATTAAATCTGGCGCAGGATGTCGTCACCGCGCAGGAAAGCGAGATTGTTTTCATGACGGGCTGGCTGGCGAAAAACGAGAAATGATGGGGACGACCCCGCGCGTGAGCTAGCCGATAATCACCTTCTCGGCGGGCACATAGGCATATCCAAGATCGTCCGCCACCGCCTTGTAGGTGACCTTGCCATGCGCGACGTTGAGGCCGTTCTTCAAATGCGGGTCGTCGGATAGCGCCTTTTTCCAGCCCTTGCCGGCAATGGCGAGAGCAAAGGGCAGGGTGACATTGTTGAGCGCGAAAGTGGAGGTGCGGGCCACACCGCCCGGCATGTTGGCGACGCAATAATGGATGACG
>JBOHKD010000254.1:0-2992 GCA_050728895.1 Aestuariivirga sp. | reverse complement strand
CTGCAAAGCCCCGCCGCCGCGCCCCAGCAGTTCGACGAGCCGCGCCGTTGCCTCCGCGCCGATCCCAAATCCCATTTGACGCAACCGGGTTTTGATGGCGCTGGCAATCGCGGCGCCATCGGCTTCGTAGAGAGGCAGAATTACGGCGTGATCGCTGGCCTCGAATTTGCCGCGAAGCCCGGACGATTTGGCAAGACTGCCCGCCTCGGCGACAATCATATTGCCCCTCACCGAACCCTTGAGAACGGGTTCGACGGCTTTCAAAAAACTTTCGCCAGCACTCCGCACCCACACCACCCGGTCACCGCCCGCGAATGACAGCGAGAGAACCTCATCGATGAGCCGGGCGGGCTCTCCGGACAAGGCGGTTTCATCGAGAAGGGTCACGCGAAAGGGATCATCGAGGCTTCCCGCAATATGCCGCACGATCCGGCTCGCGAGATCGCGTACAGCACCGGGCTCGCCGCCGTAAACCAGGATCGCTCCCGTTGTGGGGTCGCGCTTGCGCAAAAAGCCATCGAGCGCCGCCGCCTTGAGGATCGCCATGGGAAACCTAATGGGTGGCGAAATAGGACGCCAATCGCGTCCTTATATCGGCGCTCAACTCGTGGGCGGCACGCTCCATGGCGTTGTTCTCGGCCTGCATGTCGGCAAAGGGCTGGCGCACCACGTCGTAAGAAACCTGCGAGAACGTCTTGCCGCGATAGACTTCGGTTTTGCCGTCCAGCAAGGCAAAGGAAACCGATACATTGACGGAATCCCGCGTTGTATGGGGCTGTGACTTGGAGATGATATTCGACCGTGACCGCACAAGCGTCATTTCAAGCCGGTAACGATCCTGGCCCGTGGTGCCAGCCGGGCGCATGGACGACAACAGATCGTTCCTGACGATTTGGCCAAGACGGGTATCGGCCTCCGGAATGGCAATCGAAGCAAGTTCGGTGACCACGCCCCGGTCCTCGCCGGCCGTTCCATACAACGGCCGGTAGTTGCATCCGCTTAAAACCAAGATGCAAACCAGTACAAGCTGCCAGGGACCCTGTTTCATCATACGACAATATTGGCGATCCGGTCGGGCACCACAATGACTTTCTTTGGCACCTGTCCGCCCAAGGCTCTCTTTACGGAATTCAGCATCAAAACCCTGGCTTCGATGTCGGCGTGGGAAAGCCCCTTCCTGACGCGAATTTCATCGCGCCGTTTGCCGTTCACCTGCACCGCGACGGTAACGTCCTCCTCGATCACCAGGGCCGCTTCGACCCCGGGCCAAGGGGTGTCGACGACCGCCGTTTCATGTCCCAACACTTTCCAGCATTCCTCGGCCAGATGCGGCATCATGGGCGCGAACATCAGTACCATGATTTCCGCCGCTTCACGAATTGCCGCGCGGATTTCAGGCGATGGGTCCTGTTGTTGCAGGACCGCCCCAAGCGCGTTGGCCACTTCGTAAACGCGCGCGATGGCGCGGTTGAAACGCAGGTTCGAAAGATCGTCGGTCACCGCCAGCAAGGCTCGGTGAACACTGCGGCGAAGTTCGATGTCATTACCGGCGGAGACAGTACCGGCTCCGATCCGCGCTGCGTCGTTCACCATGCGCCAGAGGCGCTGGGTAAAGCGCCATGCGCCTTCAACACCTCCTTCCGTCCATTCGATGTCGCGCTCGGGTGGCGTGTCCGACAGCATGAACCAGCGCGCCGTATCGGCACCGTAGCGCTCGATGATGGCTTCGGGATCGATGACGTTGCGCTTCGACTTCGACATCTTTTCGATGCCACCAAGCGCCAGCGGCTCGCCGGTTTTGGCATGAAACCAATTTCCATCCCGGTGCACGGCGTCGGCGGGGAAGACCCACTCACCGCCCGCGGTCTGGAAGGTTTCATGGATCACCATGCCTTGCGTGAAGAGGCTGGCGAAAGGCTCGGAAAGTTCGAGATGGCCGGTCCGCCGCATGGCACGCACATAGAACCTGGAATAGAGCAGGTGCAGGATCGCGTGTTCGACGCCGCCGATATATTGGTCGACGGGGAGCCAGTAGCGCGCCGCCGCCGGGTCTACCGGCGCTTGCGCTTGCGGCGAACAGAAGCGCACGAAATACCAGGAGGAATCGATGAAGGTATCGAAGGTGTCGGTCTCGCGGCGCGCCGGCTTGCCGCACGAGGGGCAGTTCACATTCTTCCATGTTGGATGGCGTTCCAAAGGATTACCCGGCCTGTCGAAACTCACATCCTCCGGTAGCACCACGGGAAGCTCGCTCTTTGGAACCGGAACAATGCCGCAAGTTTCGCAGTGGATTACCGGTATCGGACATCCCCAGTAGCGCTGGCGCGATACACCCCAGTCGCGCAGCCGGTAATTCACCTTGCGCTCGCCAATCCCCAGGGCCTCCATGCGGCGGGCCACTTCTTCCTTGGCCTCAGCCACGGTCATACCGTTGAGAAATTCCGAGTTGATGAGAACGGTATCGCCGCCCTCTTTTTCGAGGAAAGCCTCGTCGCCGACGATGAACTTGGCGGGTTCGGCCGATTTTGGCGCTACGACCGGTATGACGGCCAAGCCATACTTCCGGACAAAATCGAGATCGCGCTGGTCGTGGGCGGGGCAGCCGAAAATGGCGCCCTCGCCATAGCCCATCAACACGAAATTCGCCACATAGACGGGCAAAAGCACGCCGGGCAGGAAGGGATGCCTCGCATTGAGCGCCAGCCGGTAGCCCCGCTTTTCGGCGCGCTCGATTGACTCTTCGCTGGTGCCGAGGCTGGCGGCTTCGCGGCGGAAATCGGCAAGCTTTGAGTCTTTTTCGGCCAGGCGTTTCGCCAGCGGATGATCGGCGGAAATGGCGCAGAAGGTGGCCCCGAAGATCGTGTCGTGACGGGTCGTATAGACGGTCAGGTGCTCATCCAGCGCACTGCCGCTCGCATCTTCCAAAGCGAATGAAAAGCGTAATCCTTCCGATCGCCCGATCCAGTTGCGCTGCATCAGGCGGACCTTCTCC
>JBOHKD010000253.1:0-3008 GCA_050728895.1 Aestuariivirga sp. | reverse complement strand
GGGTTGAGCAGCACGATCATGAAGGCCGAGACGATGAGCGTCAACATGCCGAGGATGATGCCCTTAGGCATGTCGCGCTTGGGATCCACCGACTCCTCGGCAGCCAGCGGCAACTGCTCGATGGCGAGGAACAGCCACACCGCGAAGGGCAGTGTCGCCAATACACCGGAGAAACCGAACGGGAAATAGGACCCGTTGCCCTCGGGAAGCTCGGCGCCGTCCGGTCCGATATTGAGAGCCCAACGGCTGAAATCCATATTGGGAAGGGCGCTGATCCAGAAAATGATCAGCACCGCCAGCGACAGCAGTGTCACGATAAGAGTAACTCTGAATGACAGGGCGACCCCGTAGATATTCAGATAGAGGAATATCAAATAAGTGACGATCCATATGATCGGCGAATAGGCCGCGTCGAAACCGAAGATGCCGTTGACATAGGCGGTGATGAAGGTGACGATGACGGCGGGCGTCACCACATACTCGACATTTTCACACAGCCCGGTCAGGAAGCCGCCCCATGGCCCCATGGCGGTGCGGGCGAAGGAATAGGCGGCACCCGTATGCGGCAGCGCCGGGCTCATTTCCGCGATGCAGAATACAAGGCCCAGATACATGATGGCGATGATGATGCCCGCCACCAGCATGCCGCCCCAGCCGCCGGTTGCAAAGCCGAAATTCCAGCCGGAGAAGTGGCCGGAAATCACCGCGCCTACGCCCAGCGCCCATAGCGACCAGATGCCCGCATACCGCTGCAAGTGCCGCTTTTCGAAATAGGATTTGTCAGCTTTCGCGTAGCTGACGCCACTTGGTTCATGTGACATTTTGTGTAGTCCTCCATGCCGCTCGATGGGGAATCGGGCGCCCCTGATTTGACGATTGACGCATGACGCAAGTGGGCCCCGCGCTCACGCTTTCCCCTGACTCGGCAGTGTGGTCCCGCGGCGCGGGCACGTCAACCGGAACCGCCGGGGCGCACCGCACCATCTTCTACGGAGCCGGCGTGCATCGAATGAGGTTTACTCAATCGAGCAAGCTCTGCTAAGCTTGAGGGCTCCCATGGTGCGGCGCCATTATAATCTGCCTTCGCTCGGCGCCTTGGCCTCCTTCGAGGCTGCGGCGCGGCACTTGAGCCTTACGCGCGCGGCGGCGGAACTCAATGTGACGCCGGGGGCGGTTTCGAAACAGGTGAAATCGCTCGAGGGCGAAATCGGGCGTTTCCTGTTCGTCCGCCTGCACCGGGCCCTGCAACTGACAGCGGAAGGGGAAACCCTCTACCGAACCTTGCGTGAGACCTTCGAGCGCCTGGCGCTCAGCATGCAATCGGTACGGAGCGATAGTGGCGTGCGCACCGTCTCCATCGCCACCACCACTGCGTTTGCGCAATTGTGGCTGATGCCGCGCCTGGGAACCTTCTGGAATGCCAACCAGGATATCGTCATCGATCATTTGATCTCCGACCGGCAACAGGATTTGCACCGGCACGAGACGGATTTGCGCATTCGTTACGGCAAGGGCAAGTGGGCGGAGGAACACGCCGAGAAACTCTTCGACGACTGGATCGTCGCGGTGGCAAGCCCCGCCTTCGCCCGGCGCTATCCGGCCCGGTCGGCCAAGGAGATCGCGGAACTGCCATTGTTGTCGGTGGAAGGCGTGGACTGGACGTGGATCACCTGGGCGCAATTCCTGGGGGCTGCTGGAATTGTCCGCAAGCGCCTGAATGTCAGGCGCTTCAACAGCTATGTCATAGCGCTTCAGGCAGCCCAGGATGGCCAGGGCCTGGCGCTTGGCTGGCTAAGCCTGGTCAGACCGCTGATCGCCAGCCGCAAGCTCGTGCAGGTGAGCCAAGCCCGGATGGCGGCAACCGAATCCTTCCATGTGACCTGGAGCACTGCCCGCGAGCCCACGCGCGAGGCCAAAACGCTTCGCGATTGGCTGCTGACCCAGGCCGCTTGACTTCCACTCAAGCCAAAGCGGCAACTTCTTCTGCTTGAACTTGTTTTCCGGTAAGCGCTCTATGAGCTGCGAATAAGTAAGGATGACTCGGATCATGAGCACTGAATACCACCATTCGCAACATACCCCCGCCACCGGCCGCAAGGGCCGCGGGAGAGATCACCGCCACGCCCTTCGCGCCGCCCCCGTGGTCTCGTTTTCAACCCTGGTCCGCAACATTCCCGTCTACCAGATCGTGCCCGATGAAGCGGTGGAGCTGATCCACGAGGAGTCGATGAAAATCCTCGAGGAGGTCGGCTGCGAATTCCGCGACGATGAGGCGGTAGCCATGTGGAAGGCGGCCGGCGCCGATGTCAAAGGCACCCGCATCCATATCGACCGCGCCCTGCTCCTGTCGCTGGTCGCGAAGGTTCCCTCCGAATTCACCCTCAACGCCCGCAACCCGGCGCGCACCGTGAGAGTGGGCGGCAAAAATACCGTGTTCGTTCCCACCTATGGTCCGCCCTATGTGCGCGATCTTGACAACAACCGGCGCTATGGCTCGCTCGCCGACCTCAATAATTTCCACAGGCTCGCGCAAATGTCGCCGGCACTCCATTCCGCCAGCTCGATCATCTGCGAGCCCATGGAAATCCCCGTTCCGAAGCGGCACCTGCATATTATCCATTCGGCGATTACGCATTCCGACAAGCCTTTCATGGGCATCGTCACCTCGAAGGAACGCGCCGAGGATGTAATGAAGATGGCCGGCATCGTCTTCGGCGACGAGTATGTGAAGGACAACACCGTCCTCGCCGCCGTCACCAATTGCAATTCGCCGCTGGTATGGGATGCGACCATGCTCGATGCCATGAAGGTTTATGCCAAGCACAACCAGCCGCTGATCCTCGCACCCTTTGCGCTGTGCGGCGCGTCGACCCCGGCCTCGGCCGTGGCCGCCGTGGCGCAGGTGAATGCCGAAGCGCTTGCCGGAGTGGCCTTTACACAACTGATCCGTCCCGGCTCGCCCCAGCTTTACGGCCAGTTCATGCTGGCGGTGGACATGAGGACGGGGG
>JBOHKD010000252.1:0-3010 GCA_050728895.1 Aestuariivirga sp. | reverse complement strand
GCCTTGTGGCGGCAGAGCAGCGCATCGCGGCCTGAGCCGATGATAAATTCATTGGCCGGATAATCGCCGCCGCCCGCGAAGATCGCCCCCTGCTGTGCGGCAAGAATGTCGCCTTCATCGGCACCCGCCTTCGATTTCCGGATCGCCGCCTTGAGTGCCACATCGCCAAGCTCGCCGGCCTTGCGCACATATTTGAGTTCGGCCGGCGACTTCACCACGCGGAGGCGATTAACCAGTTGGGTGGCCTCGGTGAGCTTGCAGAAGCTCAAGAGTGCTGCTTCCACCGACCTGCCGTTGAAATGGGTGAGACCATAGGAATCGGTTTCGATGCCGAGGCGCTTGCCGCGCGCTCCGAGGCTTTCCAGCATGTCCTTCAACTGGAGGGCCGGCTTGGCGCCGGCGGCATCGGTCCAGATGCGGATGTCTTCGATGATCGATGTATGCTGGGCCTGGCGCAAATCGGCCGAGCGCGTCAGCAGTGCCAGCCTGCCATCGCTGCCGAGATAGAGGCACTGGAAGAAACAGAAGCCGGAGCTGTCGTAGCCCGTGAGATAATACATGCTCTCCTGCTGGAACATGAGAAGGCCGTCGAGACCTTCGGCCTGCATCGCCTTGATGGCGGCGGCGATGCGCGCCTGATATTCGGATTTTGCAAAATGCAGTGCCATGTCACATTCCTATAAAAGAGCGATTGCGGAAATCTGGCGGCCGTAGTCCTTCTCGGTGCGATGCGTGCTGCGGCGATAGCTGAAGAAACGTGCTTCATCGCTGAAGGTGCAGATGCCGAGGTTGACAACTTCGCCAGCACCCTCGCGTTTCAGCCGTGCTTCGAGATAACCGGCGAGATCGAACATCGCATGGCCCTTCCGTGCCGAAGCCGTGAAGAAGCGCTTGTTCGTCGCGTCTTCTTCAAGAAAGCGGGCAGGAAACTCCGGTCCCACTTCATAGGCTGCCTTGGAAATCATCGGCCCCACGACGGCGACGGTGCGGGCCCGTTTCGCTCCAAGCCGCTCCATGGCGTCGAGCGTTCGCCCCGTAACACCCGCCAGCGCGCCTTTCCACCCCGAGTGCGCCGCGCCCACGACGCCCGCTTGCGTGTCGGCGAACAGCACCGGGCCGCAATCGGCCGTGAGTATGCCGAGCGCCAGCCTCCGCGTCACCGTCACCATGCCATCGGCCCGTGGCCGTTCGCCTGCGGCCCACGGCCCCTCCACCACGATCACATCGGGGCTATGGACCTGATAGGCGGTGACAAGATTGGGTTCGGCGACGTTAAGCGCGTCCGCCACGATGGTGCGGTTGCGCCGCACGATTTCCTTGTCGTCGCCAGATCCCATGCCACAATTCAGTGTTGCGAAAAGCCCGCGCGAATGGCCACCTTCCCGGGTGAAAAAGCCGTGTGAGACGGTGGAGGTTTTGAGCGTGGCCGCCTGGATCATGGTGTGCCGAACGGATATGGCATGGCGAGCCCCGGAGATGTCGCCGCCAGCACCTTGAACAGATTACCCATCTGGGATTCATCTGCAAGCCGTGTCATGGCCCGCTGCAACGCATCGACCATGCGTTTGTCCGCCCGCGCCGAAAGGGCCGCCGTCCGCGCTTCCAGCCCCATGGCCATGAGGAAGGCGCCTTGCGTGAGAGGGGGCCAGGCGATGCCGCCGCCCTGGTCCAGCGCATTTGCCAAGGCCTCGAAATCGACATGCGAAGTGAGATCGCATTCGCCCGGCGCCTGCGTTATCGGCACATAGTTGTGGTTTTGCAGCGCCTGCAGCGTATCGCCGGGCTGGGAAACGAGATGACCATAGTCGATGACCAAAGCGGCACCGGGCCAGCGTTTCAGCCGCGCGCCGATCTCGCTTGCCACATCGTTCCGCGACATTGCAATTTCGATAACATCGCCATCGTTTGCCGGTGCATCCATGCCCTCGGCATCGGCAAGGCCGATTGCCAATGTCCCTGCTTCGATCCCCACGCAGCGTTCATGCCAACGCCCTTTGCGGCATTCGAACTGGCGAATCGGCAGGGCGTCGAAGAATTCATTCGCCACCAGCAGCATCGGTCCTTCCGGTACGGTGGCGAGGCGCGCATGCCATGTGGCTTCTGCCTTGACCGCCTGCTTCTGCAGGGCACGCAATCGCGGGCTCGATTCGACAAGACGCGGTTTCACCGCCGCGAGAAAGCCCGGCACGATCCTTGCCGCGCGCAGCATGTCGTTCATCAATGTGCCCCGCCCCGGCCCCAGTTCGATAAGATTAAAGGAGGAAGGCTCCCCCATCGCTGCCCATGCATTCGCGCACCAGATGCCGATCAATTCGCCGAAGACCTGGGAGATTTCGGGCGCGGTAATGAAATCGCCATCTTCCCCGAAAGGCTGGCGCGCATTGTAATAGCCGTGAACCGGATGTCCCAGGCACAGGCCCATATAGCGGTCGAGCCGTATCGGTCCTTCACCTTCGATGATCTCCCGGATGATCCGCTCCAGCGCCGTCACGCCCGCGATCTCGCAAGAAGCCAGATGCCGATAACGCACAGCGGCAGCGACAGGATCATGCCCATGGTAATAAAACCCGCGAAATACCCGAGATGAGGATCGGGTTCGCGCGCCAGCTCGACCGCGATGCGCGACAATCCATAGCCCAGCGCGAAAATGCCCGATGCACGTCCGGGATGGGCCAGCGCCCCAAAGCGATGGGTGGCGATTCGCACGGCAACAAACAGCAGCAGTCCCTCCAGTGCCGCTTCATAAAGCTGGCTTGGATGGCGTGGCACTTGCTGGAGATCGGCCGGGAATACGAACGCCCACGGCAGATCGGTGGCCCGGCCATAAAGTTCACCATTGATGAAATTGGCTAGCCGTCCCAAGCCCAACCCCACCGGCACGGAGGCCGCGCCAAGGTCGAGCATCCGGTCCAGGCTGGTGCCGATTCTCCGTCCAAACAACAGACAGGCCACAACCACGCCGAGGAAGCCGCCATGGAACGACATGCCGCCATCCCACACGCGCAAGATG
>JBOHKD010000251.1:0-3025 GCA_050728895.1 Aestuariivirga sp. | reverse complement strand
CCCTCCATCACCATACGGTCGGCGAAAGTGCCGCTGTCGCCTTCATCGGCATTGCAGCAGATGTATTTTTCACCGGGCGGAGTATCGTGAACGGTTTTCCACTTGATGCCGGCCGGAAAACCCGCCCCGCCACGGCCGCGAAGCCCGGACTCGGTGACTTCCGCCACCACCGCAGCGCCCGTGATGATAAGTGCCTTCTTCAATCCCGCGAAGCCGCCATGGGCCATGTAATCGGCAACCGACACAGGATCGATGATGCCGCAGCGCGCGAAGGTCAGGCGTTCCTGATTTTTGAGATAGGGGTGTTCCTCGATATTGCCGAGCGCGAGCTTGTGCTTGCCGCCCTCGTGGAATTTTGATTTGAACAGCGAAGCAACGTCGGCCTCGTCAACCGGCCCATAGGCAATGCGGCCCGATTTCGTTTCAACTTCGATCAGGGGTTCCAGCCAGTAAAGCCCGCGCGAGCCGGTGCGAATAATCTGTACACTGATTTTCTTGGCAGCGGCCTCTTTCGCGATTGCCGTGGCGACTTCATCCGCTCCCATCGAGCGGGCGCCCGAGTCGCGTGGCACATAGACCTTGATCATGCCCTAAGCTCCGCGGCGATCTTACCGAACTTTTTCGCGTCCACCCGGCCCACCAGTTTGCCGTCAACCATGATGGCGGGCGAGAGGGCGCAATTGCCCAGGCAATATACCGCTTCCAGCGTAATCGCTCCATCCGATGTGGTTTCGCCGAACTTCACCTTCAAGCGCTTTTGAGCAGCAGCAGCGAGTTCATTGCCCTGCATGGACTGGCAGGACTCGGCCCGGCAGACTTTGATCGTGTGGCGCCCGGCAGGGCTCCGGCGGAAGTCGTGATAGAAACTGACAACGCCATAAACCTCGGCCCGCGACAGGTTCAGCGCCTTGGCGAGAACGGGAATGGCGGCTTCCGGGACCGAGCCCACCTCATGCTGGAGATCGTGCAGTATTTCGAGGAGGGCGTCCGGCCGGTTGCCATGCGCCGCCGCAATCGCCTTCGCCGCCTCGCCGCCCCGCGGCAAGGTATTGATGAGCGTGTGTTTTCCGGCCATGGGGCATTATGACGGAATCGGCTGAAAAATGCCAATCGGCAGCGGCTATCGATTCATAGAAGGATCCGATGGCGGCTGTGCGGCCTGTTCTCCGCCATTGTTTATCCGGCGCCCCTGACCCCGAATGTCCCGCCATCTTGCCACCAGTTCGACTTCGCACGCCTTGAAACCAAGATAAAAGGCCAGGGAAAGGAAGCCTGACAAGATTAGGCTCGCAGTTTGGCGCAGTCCGCCTTCCAAGAGTGCCATGACGCCGAATACGCTGATGTAACGGTAGTTTGCCATGCTGAGCGAGACGAGATTGAAGGAGTTCCAGGCAAACAGCGCTCCGAAGCCGCCCATGGCAAGGAACAGGACGAGGTTGTGGTAGCGGGAAATCTGCAGCCAGCGGAAAATCATGGGTGTATCCTCAATTTTGTCCGGCATTTGGCGGCCGGAATTTCTTGGCGGCGGCGAAGAGGGCAGTAATCAAGGGCGACAGCGGTTCCCGGTTCATGGCCACGAGGCCAACCGAATGCTCGACCGCGGGCTCGGCCAGCGGGATGGCCTTGATGCCCTGCATGGGTCCGAGAATATTCAGGAAATATTCCGGCATGATGCTGGCTAGCCCCATGGAGCGGACCGAGGCGAAGAGATTCATGATCGAATTGGTCTCAAGGCGGGGCGAGGGGTGGGTATTGGCGGCGAGGAAAGCCCGGTCGATGATGCGGCGGTTCTGCATGTTGGGGGTAAGAAGGCAGAGCGGCTCCTGGGCCGCTTCGAGCCAGGTGACGGAGGCGCGGGCGGCGAGGGCGTGATCGGCGGCGAGGAACAGGCAATAACGTTCCTTGTAGAGGGCGGCCGTCAGCAGGCCCTCCACCGGCTCATTGTCCAGATAGCTGACCCCGGCCTCGATGGAAAAATCATGCAGTGCACGGATGATTTCCTCGGAACTGTGCGACATGATGGCGAATTCGACTTGCGGGTGTGCCGCCTGCATGGCCTTGGTGAGGAGCGACACCATGGGGAGCGCCGATGGGATCACGCCGAAGACCAGGCGGCCCACCAGCTCGCCCTTCTTGTTGCGGATCTGTCCCAGCTCCTGTTGCAGCGACTGCCAGTTGTCGAGAATGAGATGGGCCCATTTGAGCACCCGCTCGCCCTCGGGCGTCAACCCGATATAACGCTGGCCGCGCTCGACAATGGGAACGCCCAGTTCCTGCTCCAACTGGCGGATGCGCCCCGACATGGTGGGCTGGGTAACGTGGCACACCTGCGCCGCGCGGGTGAAATGCTTCTCCCGCGCCAGCGCCGCCAGATATTGCAATTGCCGGATATCCATTAAGCCAAGCTAGCGGGGAAGCAATGGGAAGGCAAAGGGAAGAGCGGGTGTACTTAGATGCTCAGTGCCGGCATTTGATGGCGCGGTGTTGTCTCCGCCATTGACATAGGCGATCATCACGCCAATCCTGCGAAAACTTTCGGGCCGCGATATGCATATTGCCGGCCGCCGCCCGATAGGCATGTTTGGGCTTGTTGATATGCAGCCTCGGAAAAGCGGAAGCAACGCCGGCGAAACGGCCGCGCATCAGGATGATGATGTAGCGAGTCATAAAAACGAGCGGATTCTCCTGTGGAGCAGCAATCTCTGGTCGCTTGGCGAAGGCCTGCTCGGCCCGCTGTTTGCTGTGTTCGCGCAACGCATCGGCGGCAACATTCTGGATATTACCTGGGCTTGGGCGATCTATCTTGGAATGACCGGCATACTCACCATTGTTGCCGGCGGCGTCTCCGACCGCATCTGGCTGTGGTGCGGGCGGGAAAGAATGCTTGTCGCGGGCTACGCGCTCAATGCGTTGTGCACGTTTGGATATCTTCTTGTGCATACGCCCCGAGACCTGTTTCTGGTTCAAGCCGGGCTTGGAGCAGCGGTGGCGCTTTCAAATCCGACGTGGTCGGCGCTCTACGCGC
>JBOHKD010000250.1:0-3045 GCA_050728895.1 Aestuariivirga sp. | reverse complement strand
CAGCCATCCTCCCCCCACTTGCCATGCAGCGCATTGAAAGCGACATCGGGTTTCAGATCCTGGAGCATCGAGGCGATGCGCTCGCGCGTAACGTCAATGGGCACCACTTTGAAACCGGCCTGCGCAAGCGCCTTGCAACAGGCTTCGCCCGACGAGAGACTCACGGCGCGTTCCGCCGACCAGCCGCCCATCAGCACCGCGACAGTGGTTTCGCCGGGCACGCGGTTTGTCATTTTGCGGGAACACCAATGCGCTTGATCTCCCATTCGAGATCGATGCCGGAAGTTTCCTTGACGCGCGCCCGCGCTGCCTCGCCCACGGCTTCGATTTCCGCCGCTGTCGCGCCGCCTTCATTGATGAGAAAATTGCAATGCATTTCGGAAACTTTCGCAGCGCCCATGCGGAAGCCCCGCATCCCCGCCTTGTCGATCAAGGCCCACGACTTGTGGCCGGGAGGATTCTTGAATGTCGAACCGCCGGTGCGGCTCTTGACCGGCTGGGTCTGTTCGCGGGCTTCGGTAATTTTTTCCATGGCCGCGGAAATCTCAGCTTTGTTTCCCGGCCGCCCCTGCAACAGGGCTTCGGTGAAAATCAAATCGCCGGCCGCGCCGCAATGCCGGTAGGTGTAGGCCATTTCCGCAAGCTCAAGCACGCGCGCATTCCCCGCTCGGTCCACACCCCTCGCCGCAATCAGAATGTCCTTGGTTTCCCCACCATAGGCGCCACCGTTCATGCGCAGAGCGCCGCCGATGCTGCCCGGTATCCCTCTCAAAAAGGTTAACGCATCGATACCATGTTCAAGCGCGAAGCGGGCGACCCGCACATCCAATACCGCGGCGCCCGCGCGAATGCGGTTGTGTTTCTCAAGCGCCAACCCTGAGAAGCCGCGCCCCAGACGAATGACAACACCGGCAACGCCACCATCGCGCACCAGAAGATTGGAACCGACACCGATGACATGGACAGGAATGTCCTTTGGGGTTGCCGCCAAAAATTCCGCAAGATCGCTTTCATCGGCGGGAGTGAACAGGACCTCCGCCGGACCACCCACACGAAACCAGGTAAGACCGGCAAGCGGCGCATTGGCTTCAAGCCGCCCGCGCACAGCGGGAAGCCGTTTGAGCAGGGCTTCCCCGTCAATTCTCATTCCTCCCTCCCCCTTGCGGGGAGGGCAATCGCATATGAAGAAGGCGCGCGGAATTTCCCCTTCCCCCCTCGCGGGGGAAGGTGGCGCGCGCGTAGCGCGTGACGGATGAGGGGGCCTTTCCGCACCAAGGTTTGTGGGCTCCATGACTCGCGGACAGACCCCCTCATCCGGCGCGTTCCGCGCCACCTTCCCCCGCGAGGGGGGAAGGCAACAACGATCGGTTCATCACTTCTTCCCACTCAAAGCCGCAAGCTGGCCGGGCAATGCATAGGCCCATTGGGTGATCGTTCCGGCACCGAGAAAGACGACAATATCGCCCGGTTGCACGATGCCTTGCACCAGCGGAGCCAATTGTTCCGGATCGTCGATCCGGTGCACGGCGCGGTGGCCGCGCGAGATCATGCCCTCGGCCAGTGCTGCATGATTTATGCCCTCGATAGGCGCTTCGCCCGCCGCATAAACCGGCGCCACGATCACCGTGTCGGCATCGTTGAAACAGGTGCAGAACTCGTTGAACAGGATGGCAAGGCGCGTATAGCGGTGCGGCTGCATGACGGCGAGAACCTTGTGCGAGGTGACGCGCCGCGCCGCGTTCAGCACCGCCGTGATCTCGACGGGATGATGGGCGTAATCGTCGAACACGGTTACGCCATCGTGGACCCCGGTCTTGGTGAAGCGGCGCTTGACGCCGGCGAAGCCGCGGAAACCCTTGCGGATATCGTCGTCGGAAACGCCAAGCTCCTTGGCGACGGCAAGTGCGGCCGTCGCATTCAGCGCATTATGATCGCCGGGCATCGCAAGGCTCAAGTCCGCGATGTCGTATGTAGCCTCCGTCCGGCGGTCCGTCATGCGCACCAGGAAACGGGTTTCGCCACCGGCATAGGCGACCTCGGCCAGGCGCACATCCGCCTGCGGGCTAAACCCATAGGTGACAACGCGCCGGTCGCGCACCTGGCCGATCAGCTCCTGCACCACGGGGTGATCGATGCACATCACGGCACAGCCGTAGAAGGGAATGTTTTCGACGAAAGCAAGAAAGGCTTCCTTGGCCTTGTCGAAGGTTCCGTAGTGATCCAGATGTTCAGGATCGATGTTGGTGACGATGACGATATCGGCTGGGAGCTTGACAAAGGTTCCGTCGGATTCATCCGACTCGACCACCATCCAGTCGCCTTTGCCGAGCCGGGCATTGGTGCCATAGGCATTGATGATGCCGCCGTTGATCACTGTTGGATCGAGGCCGCCGGAATCGAGAAGGGCGGCGACCAGCGATGTCGTGGTGGTCTTGCCGTGGGTGCCGCCCACCGCCACGCAGGACTTGAAGCGCATCAGTTCGGCCAGCATCTCGGCACGGAGCACGATGGGGAGATAGCGATGGCGCGCCTCGATAAGCTCAGGGTTATCGTCTTTGACCGCCGAGGATACGACCACGACTTGCGAGGCCCCGAGATTTTCCGGGTGATGCCCGATCGCAACCGCGATGCCGTTCTTCCGCAGCCGCGCCACGTTGTAACTGTCGGCGATATCGGAGCCCTGCACCGTGTAGCCCAGCGTTTGCATCACTTCCGCGATACCGCTCATGCCGATGCCGCCGATGCCGATGAAATGGATGGGGCCAACACCGCGCGGCAGTTTCATTGTGGTTGCTTTCCTGCAAGTTGTTCGGTGAGATCGGCAAGACGCTCCGCCGCATCGGGCCTGCCATGTCCAAGCGCCGCCTTCGCCGCTTCCTTAAGTTTACCCTGCTGACCGCGCAGCTTTGTCAGAAATGCGGCGAATTCCGCAGGTTCGAGTTTTTCTTGCGGGAAAATCCACCCCGCCCCGGCGGCGGCAAAACTTTCGGCGTTGCGCAACTGGTCGTTGTCGAGCGCGTGCGGCAGCGGCACCAGAATGGCGGG
>JBOHKD010000249.1:0-3045 GCA_050728895.1 Aestuariivirga sp. | reverse complement strand
GACCTCAACCGTGCGGCGCAACGAGTTTGCTCCCTCCTCGCGTCTCAAAACCCTGTCCTATATCGATGCTGTCGTCGCGGCGCGGGAAGCTTCGGCCAAGGATGCCGACGATGCACTGATGTTGAACACTCCCGGGAATCTCGCCAGTAGCACGATCGCCAATCTTTTTCTTCTCAAGGGCGATCGGCTCATAACCCCGGCGCTAAACCAGGCAATTCTTCCCGGCATTATGCGCCGCGTATTGCTTGATGAAGCCTCGTCCTTGGGCCTCAAACCCGTGGAGCGTGCCATAGCGCCCCACGAACTTGGCGAGGCGGAAGCAGTTTTTCTCACCAACAGCCTCCGCCTCCTCCGGCCCGTCACGGCATTGGATGGGGCTTCCATCAAAACTCGCGACCTCGGTTTCCTCATCGAACGTCTTTGCGCTCTTGCAAAGCGTCATGAGGTACGCGATCCCCGGTTGATTTGATCGTCCGGAAGGCGGCGTTAAGTATCGCTTCAACCATTCCGGGTGTAATCTCACCCCATGTCCGGTTTTGCTTTCACCTTCGCCCCAGATGCCGCCGCCGCCGCCACTCAATGGCTGGGCTCGCTCAAATCCGAGCGCCGCGCGGCGGCCAAGACGTTGGAAGCCTATGCCCGCGATCTGGGTCAATTCGCGGGATTTCTGATGGATCATCTGGGAGAGGCCGCCGCGATCGCCGATCTCGAAAGCCTCGCCACCTCGGATTTTCGCGCCTTTCTCGCCAAACGCCGGAGCGGGGGAGCGACAAGCCGGACGCTTGCCCGTCAGCTTTCCGCCATTCGCTCCTTCTTCCGCTATGCGGAACGCAACGGGCTGTTTCGCAACTCCGCCCTCTCCGCCTTGCAATCGCCCAAGCTCCCCCATTCGGTGCCGAAGCCTCTGAGCATCGAGCAGGCCGGCCGTGTCGCCAGGGCAGATATTCTGGCCACGGACGAAATGCCGAAATGGATCGTTGCCCGCGACGCGGCGGTGCTGACACTGCTCTATGCTTGCGGACTGCGAATTTCCGAAGCCATGGGTCTCACACTGCGCGAATCCCGCGCCGATCCTCTCGTGGTCATCGGCAAGGGCAACAAAACACGCATCGTGCCGGTGCTCAGCCAGGTCCGCGCCGCTATCGGCACCTATGTGGACCTTTGCCCTTTCACGCTGAAAGAGAACGAACCCCTGTTCCGGGGCGCCAAGGGCGGGCCGCTCAATGCCCGCCCCGTTCAGCTCCTGATCGAACGCATGCGCGGCGCTCTCGGCCTCCCCGATACCGCAACGCCCCATGCACTCCGCCATTCCTTCGCCACCCATCTTCTGGGCAATGGCGCCGATCTCCGTGTCATCCAGGAACTTCTCGGCCACGCCAGCCTGTCGAGCACGCAGATCTACACCGAGGTCAACCGCGCCCACCTTCTCGAACAATACCGCAAGGCGCATCCGCGCCCGTAAGGGTTGATACGCATCCTTGATTTTCGTATTCCCCTCCCATGCCAATTATCGACATCGTCCCTTCAGATATCGACTTTCCTCGAAAAACTGCCGTTGCTGTAATTGGCGGCGGCATCGTTGGCGTCTCGACAGCGCTTGAGCTTGCCGAGCGTGGCATCGATGTAGTGCTGCTTGAGAAGGGTGAAATTGCTGCCGAGCAATCGAGCCGTAACTGGGGCTGGTGCCGCCAGATGGGGCGCGACCCACGCGAAATTCCGCTCATTCTCCAATCGCTCGATTTATGGCGTGGCATGAGTCGTCGGATCAATGCCGATACGGGTTTCGTCCAAAGCGGCATCGTCTATCTTTGCGAAACCGACGCCGAACTTGCGGCCAAAGAAAAATGGTACACGGAGAACGCCAGACCCTTCGGCCTCAGCACCCGCATCGTTTCAGGGGCCGAGGCAGGCAATCTCATGCCGGGATCGGCCCGCCAGTGGAAAGGCGCCCTCTTCACGGAAGCCGATGGCCGCGCCGAACCTTTCATGGCAGTTCCCGCCATGGCCATGGCAGCGCGCCGCAAGGGTGCGAAAATCTTCACGAACTGTGCTGTGCGAGGTTTGGAGACATCGGCAGGCCGGGTTTCCGCCGTCGTTACTGAAAAGAGTACCATCGCCTGCGATACGGTGGTGCTGGCGGGCGGCGCATGGTCGCGGCGCTTCTGTCACAACATCGGTATCGAACTGCCGCAACTCGGTGTCATCGGTTCGGTAATGCGCACTGAACCCGTCGATGCCGGTTTTATCCGCAGCGGATCGGGAGGGCGTTTTGCCATCCGCAAGCGGGCCGATGGCGGCTTCACCATTGCTCATCGACACCTCTCGGTCGCCGATATTGTGCCCGACAGCTTCCGTCTGTTCTCCTGCTTTCTCCCAGCGTTGATGCTGGATTGGAACGGCATCAGGCTCCGCTTGGGAAAACGTTTTATCGACGAGGCGAGATTGGCGAGGCGCTGGCGGCTCGACGAGGTTTCGCCCTTCGAACAGGTGCGCATTCTCGATCCCGAACCCGTGACCGCGATCCTCGACGAAGCCGCCGCGAGCCTGAAAGAATATTTCCCCGCTTTCCGTGACATGCGCATCGCCGAGCGCTGGGCGGGAGTCATCGACGCCATGCCTGACGCTGTGCCGGTCATGTCCCCGGTTGGCAAACCCGATGGTTTCTATCTCGCCACCGGGTTCTCCGGCCATGGTTTCGGCCTTGGCCCCGGTGCAGGAAAACTCATGGCGCAGTTGGTAACTGGCGAGACCCCATGCGTCGATCCCTCGCCCTTCCGCTATTCGCGCTATTTTGACGGCAGCAATCCCAGGCCGACGACGGGGCTATAGACTTCTCACGCCGCCAATCGCCCGGCATGATCGAGAGCCCGTTGCACGGTTTCGAGCAGCTTCTCGGGTTGCAGGGGTTTCCGCATGAATTCGAACAGTTTGAGATGCAACGCCCGCAACTGGGTTGCCTGCTCGACGTCGGCGGTGATCATCACATAGACCGACTTGCAGCCCAGCGCCTGCGTCTTTTCGACGACATCGAGGCCACTTTTCAGG
>JBOHKD010000248.1:0-3051 GCA_050728895.1 Aestuariivirga sp. | reverse complement strand
CTCGAACCGTTTCACCTGCCGCACATGCTCGGCCTGAACATCAGGCTCCAGATTCTTGTGAATGACGCCCAGTCCCCCCGCCTGCGCCATGGCGATGGCGAGTCTCGCTTCCGTGACCGTATCCATGGCGGAGGAAATGATGGGGATCGAAAGGGAAATGGAGCGCGTCAGCCGCGTTTGGGTATTGACCTCCGCCGGCAGCACGGAAGAAGCACCGGGTTTCATCAGCACGTCGTCGAAGGTCAGATATTCGGGAATTTGCCGGGGGGCCATCTGCCAACCTCGTGAATCGCGTGGGTTGACGGCTGTCCTTAACACCCGTTCGGTGGCGGGAGCAAGAAACTATACAACGCAAGAAAATAGTAGATTTTTTATGGATTTTATCTATATTACGGAATATCGATAAAATAGGTATAGTTGCCATGATCCGCGTATCCGCAACCGAATTCAGCAAAGAGGCCGGGCGCTACCAAGACACCGCCTTGACGCAAGCAGTCGTCATCACCCGCAATGGGCGCGACCGGACGGTGATCATCTCGGCGGAAGAATATCAGCGGCTCAAGCGCCGCGACCGCCAGGTTCTGGCTGCTGGGGAACTCCCCGATGCCATCGTCGAAGCCGTCAGCCAAACCGAGATGGACCCGCGTCATCTTCCTCTCGATAGCCTCGTAAAAGACTGGAATCCGTGAGTCTGCCGAAGCCCGAACCGGACCAACATTTGGGTCTCGATACGGAACGCTCCCAGTTCGGATGAATCAACGTTCATTTCCCGTCAATGCGCAGGCGTAGGCATAAATCACACGTCACGCCAATTCGATGCGCAACTTGCGCCCGACGGCACTGGCGGCGCGGCGTAGAGTGCTGAGCGTTACGGACTGGTTTCCCGGATCAAGCAATCGGTCAAGTTGACGGCGGTCAGTGTGCATCCGCGCAGCCATGACCGTCTTGGTGATGCCTTGCGTTTTCATCGCTTCGGCAATCTGCCATGCGAGTACGCGCTTGATGGCTACTTCCTCGGCATCTTCAAGCAGGCCTTGACTGGCAAGAACATCGTCAAAAGTTTCCTTGCTGATCCGGCCTTTTCGTTCCTGTTCCATTATTCAATTTCCTGTCTTCGTTTGCGGGCCAGTTCAATATCCTGTGGTGGCGTTTTCTGGGTCTTTTTGACAAAGCCGTGAAGCAGCACCATATCGCCCTTCACGATGCAAAAGATGATCCGGCCAACCATGCGAGCGCCTAAATTGCTGCGGACTTCCCAAAGCCCGTCTCCAAGCGGACGGCATACCGGCATGCCAACCGGCCAGCCAAATTCGACCGTCTGCACGTCGTAACCAACAATTCTCCGGTCATCTTCACCGATGTCGAACAACCATTCCCGCACGGGTTTGCGGCCTGTCGAAGTTTCGTAAAACCGCGCTTGCAGCTTTTTCGTCCGGTCGATCATGCTCGCCAATTGTGTCAAAAAAGACACGTCTTTGTCAAGCCATTTCTGGACCTGATTTTTGGCGGCGGGGGCAAGCGGGGATATAGAGGGTAGTGACACACCGCAGGACTTGTGTGACTTGATTTACGCGCCAAGCTCCTTGTCGAGCATGTTGAGGACAGGACAGACGGGAGATAAATTGTTGGAACAGCGGGCAATTGTTTGCGAAAGGATAGTTTCGAGTCTGGCAAGATCAGCGTGCTTTGCCCTGACGCTTTCAAGGTGGCGGCTCGCAATATCCCGCACCTCAGCGCAAGATGCGCCCTCCGAAGAATTCAACTCGATCAGGGCGCGGATTTCCTCCAGCGTGAACCCGAGTTCGCGCGCGCGACGGATAAAGGCGAGCGTCCGAGTCTGGTCCGGCCCGTAAATCCGCCGTCCGCCTTCGGTGCGCGGGGGTGCTGGCAGCATCTTGATCTTTTCATAGTAGCGGATGGTCTCGATATGCACGCCGGTTCGTCGCGACAGCTCACCGATCGAAAGAACCTCGGTTAACGCATTCGTGATTGCCGCCATGAAAAAACCCCTTGCTTCTGTAGTCACTACAGGATGCATCTTATGGCCATGGAAATCAAGGAAGGTGTGTTCATGAGCAACGCTTTCGACGAAACAGACCGCCTGCCGACAGCCGTACCGGGCGCACTGGCGCAGGCGGATGACGCCGCTGGTGGGCGGACTCAAAAGCTGATGGCAGCGGGTGGCATCATGGGAGCCATTGCAGCTTCGTCATGCTGTATTCTGCCATTGGTTTTGTTCAGCCTCGGCATCAGCGGGGCGTGGATCGGCAACTTGACAAGCCTCGCGCCGTATCAGCCCTACTTCATCGCCGCCACGCTCGCTTTCCTCGGCTATGGCTACTGGCTGGTCTACCGCTCGCGGCAGGTTGTTTGCACTGACGGAGTCTGTGTACGGCCTTTGCCGAACCGGCTTGTGATGTTTGGGCTTGTCCTTGCCACCGTGCTCGTAGCGGCGGATCTCGCCTTCAAGTTCGTTGCTCCGCTCATTCTCACCTGAAGAAGGAAACATCTCCGTGTTCAAATATCTTACCGCCATATCGCTCGCATTCGGGCTATTCGCCGCGCCGGCGTTCGCTGCTGAAAAGACGGTCACCCTCGCTGTCGAGAACATGACTTGTGTGTCCTGTCCGTATACCGTGAAGAAAAGCCTTTCGGCGGTGCCGGGAGTGGAGAAGGTCGAGGTCTCGCTCGAAAACAAAACGGCTGTCGTAACTTTCGACGATACAAAAACGGATGTGACGGCGCTTACAAAGGCAACGACCGACGCAGGCTATCCCTCCGCGCCGAAGTCGTGAACGCTGCCATGGGCGATCGAAACTTCATCGTACCGGCGTGGTTGGCACGGCGCTCGCGGTGATCTGCCGTGCCCCAATAACCCGAGAACTGGAAATCAACAGATGAGCGATTGCTGCGCGCCGAAGCGAAACGGCAAAGCTTACGATCTTGTCGTTTTGGGAGCTGGCTCCGCCGGGTTCTCGGCGGCCATTACTGCCTCCGAACAGGGTGCACAAGTTGCGCTCATCGGCAGCGGCACGATTGGCGGAACATGCG
>JBOHKD010000247.1:0-3052 GCA_050728895.1 Aestuariivirga sp. | reverse complement strand
TACCTGGACATGGTTGCCGATGCGATCGCGGCGGAGCGCAAAATCAAGGGTTGGTCGAGAGCCAAGAAGGAGGCGCTGATCGCCGGGAATTGGGAAGAGGTCGTGCGGCTGTCAAAACGGCGGGGCGGAAAAGATTGATGCTTCGAGGCTTTGCCGGCCTGGCTACGCCGAAGCGAAGCTTCAGCTTCGCCAAGGCGAGAGGCAAAGCACCTCAGCATGAGGACAATTAATTTCTCCTCGCCCTGAGGAAATAATTACGTCCGCCGTTTTGCCACGTCTTCCGCCATCGGGCACAGGATTTCGAACATCATGGTGACGCCGGCATAGGCCGTCATGCCGGAAGGATCGAAGGGCGGGGATACTTCCACGACATCGGCGCCGGCAATATGCAAACCCCTCAGTTCACGGAGCATTTGCTGGGCTTGATAGGTGGTGAAGCCGCCGATTTCGGGCGTACCGGTGCCCGGCGCAAAAGCGGGATCGAGCATGTCGATGTCGAAACTCACATAGACGGGGCCATCGCCCACGATGCGGCGCGCTTCCGCCATGATCGCCTTGGGTCCCTTTTCCATCGCTTCCTCGATGCGGACGAGCCGCACTCCCATTTTCTCGCCATAGTCGAAATCGTCGAGATCGTACATCGAGCCGCGTAACCCGATCTGGATGGTGCGCCTGGGATCGAGCACGCCTTCCTCGATGGCGCGCCTGAAAAGCGTGCCATGGGTGTATTTGAAGCCGCCGAAATAACCGTCGTAAAGGTCGGTATGGGCATCGAAATGGATCATGCCCACCGGCTTCTTTTCCCCAAGGGCGCGCAGGACCGGCAGCGAACACAGATGATCGCCGCCCGCCGACAGCGGCCTTATGCCCTTGGCCACCAGTTTCTTGAAATAATCCCCAACCCGCTTCAGCCCATCCTCGACATTGGCCGGATTGACCGGGCAATCGCCGAGATCGGCGACGTTGGCGAGATCGTAAGGGTTGATGTGCGTGGTCTGGTGCATGCGGCGTATCATGGAAGACTGGTCGCGCATCTGGCGGGGTGCGTGGCGCGGGCCGGGGCGATTGGTGGTGCCGCTATCCCAGGGAATGCCGACAATGCCGATGTCGATATTTTTCGCCTCCTCCAGCGTCACATGGGGCAGGCGCATGAAGGTGGCGATGCCGCCGAAACGCGGCGTGACGAGCCCCGATACCGGCTGGTTGAATTTGGTCATGGGGGCGGCAGATTGGCTGGGGACGCTTCCTTGTGCAAGAGCCCAAGCGATTTGCCTGAACTTCGCCGCCAGGGAATTTTGATCGGCCGGAAAAACGTGCTTAGATGCTTTACGCCCCGGCTGGGCGTCCAAAAAATATCAGGGAGTACAATCATGAAACTCACCAAGCTCTTCGGCGCGGCATTGCTCGTATCGACCATACTCGCCGCGGGTGCCGCCAACGCAAAATCGCTGGTTTACTGCTCGGAAGGTTCGCCGGAGAACTTTACCCCCGCCATGAACATCACGGGAACCAGTCTCGACGCCGCGCGGCCCGTCTTCAACCAACTCGCCGAATTCGAGCGGGGTGCCACCACCGTGGTGCCCGGCCTGGCGGAAAGCTGGGAAGTCACGCCGGACGGCATGACCATTACCTTCAAGCTACGGCCCGGCGTCAAATTCCATTCCGGCGTCAACGGCTTCACGCCGACGCGCGATTTCAACGCCGACGACGTGATCTGGTCCTTCGAGCGCCAATCGAAGCCCGATCATCCCTATGCCAAGGTCTCGGGCGGCGCCTACGATTATTTCAACGACATGGGCATGCCCGATCTCCTGAAGTCGGTCGAGAAGATCGACGACCTGACGGTGAAAATGACGCTCAACGAGCCGAACGCGCCGATCATCGCCAATCTGGCCATGGATTTTGCCACCATACAATCGGCCGAATATGCAAAATTTCTGTCGGACAAGGGAACGCCCGAGCAGTTCGACCAAATTCCCGTGGGCACCGGACCCTTCATGTTTGTCGACTACCAGAAGGACGCCGTGATCCGCTACAAGGCGTTTGACGCCTATTGGGGCGGCAAATCCAAGATCGACGATCTGATCTATGCCATCACGCCCGATCCCACATCGCGCTACGCCAAGCTCAAGGCCGGCGAATGCCATGTCATGATGGGACCGAACCCGGCCGACCTCGAAGCCATGGGCAAGGACGAGTCGATCACCCTCCTCCAGCAGCCCGGCCTCAATGTCGGCTATCTCGCCATGAATAACGAGAAGCCGCCCTTCGACAAGAAAGAGGTGCGCCAGGCGATCAACATGGCGATCGATCGCGATTCGATCCTCAAGGAAGTTTATCAGGGCGCAGGCCAGAAGGCGAAGAATCTGATTCCGCCGACCATCTGGTCCTACGACGACGCGGTGACGGACTATGTGTATGACCCCGAGAAAGCCAAGGAGATGCTGAAGGCCGCTGGTGTCGAAACGCTCGAGACCGACCTGTGGTGGATGCCGGTGCAGCGTCCCTACAATCCCAACGCCAAGCGCATGGCGGAAATGATGCAGGCCGATCTGGCCAAGGTCGGCATCAACGCCAAGCTCGTCTCCTATGAATGGGGGGAGTACCGGAAGCGCCTGCAGCAGGGCGAGCACCAGTTGGGCTTGCTCGGCTGGACCGGCGACAATGGCGATCCGGACAACTTCTTCTTCCTGAGGAGCTGCGGTGCGGCCCGCGCGGGCGGCCAGAATCTCTCCAAATGGTGCAACAAGGAATTTGACGACCGGCTTCTCCAGGCCAGAAAGCTGACGGAGACGCCGGATCGCACCAAGCTTTACCAGGAGATGCAGGCCATCCAGAAGGAAGACGCTCCGGACGTGACGATTGCCCATTCGATCGTGTTCGAGCCGGTGAGCAAGAAAGTCGTCGACTGGAAGATCAGCCCCTTCGGGCGCCATGAGTTCTACGGCGTCGATATAACCGAGTAAGCTGGACCATTGAGGCGCGGGGGGCCGGTCCTCCTCGGACTTCCCCTGCGCACCTTTTTTCCTCTCCCTTGGGAGAGGAAGGGGCC
>JBOHKD010000246.1:0-3066 GCA_050728895.1 Aestuariivirga sp. | reverse complement strand
AGTATAGTCATTCCATCGCCACCCCGCCACCGCTTCTTGCAAGGCAAGCATCATGACACTGGGTCCGGTTGGACAAAAATTATCCGCGAAACTCAGCGCCGCTTTCGCGCCGCTTGCTCTTGAGGTAAGCGATGAATCGCGCCTGCACCATGGCCATGCGGGCGCCAGCCCAGCGGGTGAAAGCCATTTCCGTGTCAGAATCGTGGCGGAGGCCTTTCGCGGCAAGTCGCGGGTCGAACAGCACCGCATGGTAAATGCCGTCCTTGCCGAAGAACTCAAAGCCCAGGTTCATGCGCTGGCGATTGAGGCCATGGCGCCCGAAGGAACGGTGAAATCAACCTGACGCAGGCTCATCGTCCACCCGCTTCAGAGGCGTTACCTTGATGGATGTCACCTGATGCTTGCGCTTTTTCAGAACCTCGAACTGAAACCCATGAAAATTGAAAGCCTGGCCCACATCCGGGATCATTCGCACCTCATGAATCACAAGTCCCGCCAGCGTGGTTGCCTCCGCATCGGGAAGCCGCCAGTCGAAGGCGCGGTTGAGATCGCGCACCGGTACGCCGGCGTCGACGATGAAGGAGCCATCCGGTTTCCGGCGTACACCGGTTGCCACCGCATCGTGCTCATCCTTGATGTCGCCGACAATCTCTTCGATGATGTCTTCAAGCGTGATCAGGCCCTGAACTTCGCCATACTCATCGACGACGATGGCGAAATGTGTCCTCCGCCGCAGAAAGGCGTTGAGCTGGTCGGGAATGGCACGGGTGTCGGGCACGAACCAGGCCGGGCTCAGAATATCCTCGATACTCACCCGGGATGCATCGCCACCGTTTTCCTGCAAGGCGGCGAAAAGATTCTTGGCATGCAGAATGCCGGTGATGTTGTCGGGCTTGTCCTTCCAGACGGGGATACGCGTATGACCGCTTTTCAATACTTTGGCGATAATCTCCGCGGGGCTTTCCGAGCCATCGATAAGCGTCATCCTGGTGCGGTGAACCATGAGGTCCGACACCGCCAGATCCCGCAGGCCAAGGATGCCGCCGAGCATGTCGCGGTCATTCTTGACGACAGCACCTTCCTTGAGATGGAGGTCGATGGCGCCGCGCAATTCATCGTGAGGGTTGCCCTGTTTGTTCAAAATGCCGATACCGAACATTCGCAAGATGACCGTGACGGTCCGTTCAATCGCCACGACCATGCGGTCAAGAATGGCCACGATAGCGCGAACGTTCATTGCCGGGTTAGGTCCTCCTTGAGAAAGGAAATTACATCGCTATCGGCCACGTCGCGGGCGATGAAAGCCTCGCCGATGCCGCGGGCGAGAATGAAGGTGAGCGAGCCTCCTTGCGCCTTCTTGTCCTGGTGCATGATGGCGGCCAGAACTTCCGGGGCTGGCAGGCGCCCTGGAATCTCGGAACTGTGAACCGGCAAGCCCACGCCCTTGAGATGGCGCGCCACGCGGGCCGCGGTGCCGGGAGCGCAAAGTTTCCGGCGTTCGGAAAAGCGAAACGCCTGCACCATGCCGATGGCAACCGCTTCGCCATGCAGCAGACGCTCGGAATATCCGGTTGTGGCTTCCAGCGCGTGGCCGAAGGTGTGGCCGAGGTTGAGCAGCGCCCGGATGCCGCTTTCGGTTTCGTCCGCCGCGACAATGCGGGCCTTGGCTTCGCAGCATTGGCGGATCGCCCGGATGCGGGCCTGGCCATTGCCTGCCATGATGGCGGAGGCCGCACCCTCCAGCCATTCGAAAAACTTGGCATCGCCGAGGAGACCATATTTCGCCACCTCGGCATAGCCCGCCGCAAGCTCCCGGCTGGGCAGCGTGAGGAGAAGTTCAGTGTCGGCAAGGACCGCGACAGGTTGATGGAAGGCGCCGATGAGGTTTTTGCCATGGGATGAGTTGATTCCGGTCTTGCCGCCGACGGCGGAATCGACCTGGGCGAGAAGGGTTGTTGGAATTTGGATGAAGTTCACACCACGCCGCAAGATTGCCGCGGCAAAACCGCCAAGGTCGCCGATCACGCCCCCGCCAAAAGCGATGATACAGTCGCCGCGGTCGATGCCAGCCGCCAGCAGTGCGTCGCAGAGCTGTGCCAGATGCTGAAAACTCTTGGTTCCCTCGCCCGCCGGCAATATGGTCACGGTTGCGCGAACGCCATGTGCGGTGAGTTGGGCTTGAAGCGTTGCGAGATGGTGGCGGGCCACATTCTCGTCGGTCACAATCGCGGTCACCGGCCGTTTCAGCAGCGGCTTCAACAGCACACCCGCCTCGCTGAGGAGTCCTTCACCGATGGTGATTGGATAGCTGCGGTTGCCCAGCGCCACCACGAGGCTCTGGAGGCGCTGCCCGTTTTGGTCAGTCATTTTTCAGCCGCTCCCAGCCATCCCACTGGGCCAAGGCCCGGATCACGTCGTTCACCATCTGATTGTGCTGCACGTCCTTGCTTTCCACCGTCACGTCGGCGAGGGAATAGGCAGGATAGCGCTTTTCCATGAGATCGCGCATCACCGCTTCCGGATCGCTCGACCGGAGGAGCGGCCGGCCTTGCCGCTTCATCACGCGCATCATAAGCAGCGGAAGCGGCGCCTTGAGCCAGATGGACACGCCATTTTGCTGGATGCGGGCGCGGGTTTCCTCATTGATATAGGCGCCGCCGCCGGTTGCCAGCACCTGCGGGCCATTGCCCAGGAGGCGGGCGATCACTTTGCGTTCCCCATCGCGGAAATAGGCCTCGCCATGGTCGGCGAAAATCTCGGATACGGGTTTTCCCGCCGCGGCCTCGATTTCGTGGTCAGCATCGACAAAGGGTAGGCCTAGTTTTTCGGCCAGCCGGCGGCCGACGCTCGACTTTCCCGCCCCCATCAAGCCTACCAGAATCAGGGCGTGATTTCCCAAGCGCTCGCGGACAATTTCGGCCTCCTTGGCTAGGGTGCGGCGCGGCATTCTTCTCCAAACCTCAGACTTGCCTGGATTCTATAGTGGCGGACCATCCACAGCAAAGGCTTTCCGCAACGCGGGAGAGCGGGTAGAGTTTACGCAAATCGGGTGGAGCCTATGCCGGA
>JBOHKD010000245.1:0-3068 GCA_050728895.1 Aestuariivirga sp. | reverse complement strand
CCGACGCCGGCAAGACCACGCTCACCGAGAAGCTCCTGCTGTTCGGCGGCGCCATCCAGCTTGCGGGCCAGGTGCGTGCCAAGGGCGACAGGCGGCGCACCCGTTCCGACTGGATGTCGATTGAGCACGCGCGGGGAATTTCCGTCGTCACCTCGGTGATGACCTTCGAATATGGGGCTTGTGTCTTCAATCTCCTCGATACGCCGGGCCATGAGGATTTCTCCGAGGATACCTACCGCACACTGACCGCCGTCGATGCCGCCGTCATGGTAATCGACGCCGCCAAGGGGATCGAAGCGCGCACCCGCAAGCTATTCGAAATTTGCCGCTTGCGCGATATTCCGATCATCACCTTCGTCAACAAGATGGACCGCGAGGCCCGCGAGCCCTTGGACCTTTTGGACGAGATCGAGAAGGGCCTAGCGCTTAACGTGGCTCCCATGGTCTGGCCCATCGGCCAGGGCCGCGATTTCGCCGGCACTTATGATCTTTCCACGCCCCGTGTGCGCCGCCTCGATGCCGATCCCGCCGGGCAAGCCGTGTCCGGTCCCCACGACCCGCTGATCGCAACGCTGATCCGTGGCGATATTCTGGCGAAGTGGCGCGACGAAATCGAACTCGTTCGCGATCTCTCCCACAGCTTCGATAAAAGATCGTTTCTCGAAGGCCATTTGTCGCCGGTCTATTTCGGCTCGGCCTTGCGCAATTTCGGTGTGGGCGATTTGCTCGATGCGCTGATTGCCCATGCGCCGCCACCCAGGGATCAGGCGGCATCAAGCCGCGTGGTGCATGCGACCGAGCCCAAAATGACCGGCATCGTGTTCAAGATTCAAGCCAACATGGACCCAAACCACCGGGACCGCATCGCCTTCATGCGGCTGGCTTCCGGCAAGCTGACACGCGGCATGCGGGTGAAGATCGTGCGCACCGGCAAGACCATCGCCCTCACCGCGCCGCAGTTCTTCTTCGCGCGCGACCGCTCGCTTGCCGAGGAAGCATACGCTGGCGATGTGGTGGGCCTTCCCAATCACGGCGTGCTGAGGATCGGCGATACGCTGACTGAAGGCGAGGATTTGGTGTTCACCGGGGTGCCAAGCTTCGCGCCGGAAATCCTGCGCCGGGTGAAGCTCGGCGATCCCATGAAGGCCAAGAAACTCCGAGCCGCGCTGGAGGAATTGGCCGAGGAAGGTGTCGTGCAGCTATTCCTGCCCGTCGATGGCGCCGCCGCCATTGTGGGCGTGGTGGGCGCCTTGCAGCTCGACGTGCTGGCCGATCGCCTCGCCAATGAATATGGCGTGCCAGCCCACTTCGAGCCGACTCGCTATGAAACCATGCGCTGGATTTCATCCGACGATGCCAAGAAGCTCGATGATTTCATCGCCGCCAACCGCTTCTCGATTGCCAATGATCTCGACGGCGATCCGGTGTTCATGGCCCAATCGCCCTTCAGCCTGAACTATTCCCTCGAACGGGCGCCCGGCATTCGCGCCACCGAAATCAAGGAAATGCACTCGGCGTAAGGGAACACGGTTTCAAATTCCGTGCTTGCTTGACAACGCCCGGCGATCCGTCCTCTTGAGCCCCATGGATTATCCCGTCGATGCCGTGATCCCGAGGCTTGTCGCCGCGCTTGAAATTGCGCCCTCGGCTGTCCTGGTGGCCGAGCCTGCCGCGGGCAAGACCACGCGCGTGCCGTTGAAATTGGTGGATTGCGCCTGGCTCAAGGGGCGCTCCATCATCATGCTGGAACCAAGGCGGTTGACCGCCCGCGCCGCTGCCCATCGCATGGCGGAAATGCTGGGCGAGCAAATTGGCGAAACCGTGGACTATACGGTGCGGCTCGACCGTAAGGTCTCAGGCAAAACCCGGATCGAAATCGTCACCGAAGGGGTGCTGACGCGGAAACTTCAATCCGATCCCGAACTCTCCGGCATCGGTCTCGTTATTTTCGATGAATTTCATGAGCGCTCGCTGGCCGGCGATCTGGGATTGGCACTGACGCTCGATGTGCAGCGGTCCCTGCGGAGCGATCTCAAAATTCTGGTGATGTCGGCAACGCTCGACGCCGCAAAAATCTCCGCCCATCTCGGTGGTGCGGCGGTGATCGACGCGCCGGGGCGGGTTTTCCCGGTGGAAACCCGCTACCTCGAAAGGGCGGCGCGCCAGACGATTGCCCAGGATGCCACGCGCGCGGTGTTCCGTGCGCTGGAGGAAACGGATGCGAGCATTCTGGTGTTTCTTCCCGGTGAAGCGGAAATTCGCCGCACAGAAGAAGTCCTCAACGCCTCGTCCTTGCCGAATAATACCGTGGTGCGGCCGCTCTTCGGTGCCATGGATTTTGCAGCGCAAGATGCGGCAATCAAGCCTGAATCTCCGGGCCGCCGCAAAATTGTATTGGCCACGACCATCGCTGAAACCAGCCTTACCATCGATGGGATCGGCGCTGTTATCGATACGGGGCTGAAGCGCGTTCCCCGCTTCGATCCCGCCAGTGCCATGACGGGCTTGCACACCGTCCGCGTATCGCTGGCCGCCGCCAACCAGCGCCGTGGCCGCGCCGGGCGCTTGGGTCCCGGCGTTTGCTACAGATTGTGGCCCGAGGCCGAGACACGAGCACTTGCTCCTCACGACCAGCCGGAAATTCTCGTCGCTGACTTGGCACTGCTGGTGCTCGAACTTGCGGCCTGGGGTGCGGGGGATGCGACATCGCTGGCTTGGCTCGATCCGCCGCCTAAGGCGGCCTTCGCGCAGGCGCAGGGTTTACTGCAGCGGCTCGAAGCCATCGACGAAGCGGGGCGGATCACCAGCTTCGGCAAAGCCATGGTCAGGTTGCCGCTGCATCCACGGCTTGCCCATATGGTGGTGCGGGGCGGCAGTTTGCAGGCCGCCGATCTCGCGGCTCTCCTAAGCGAGCGCGACGGCTTGGGCCGCCAGGCTGGCGCCGATATTGCCACGAGGTTGGCGCAACCGGCCCAGCGCATTCGGGCGGCAGCAAAACAGATCGCAGGAATGGCGAATGTGAAGGGTGATGCAACGGGGTTGAGCATTGGCGTGCTTGTCGCCCTTGC
>JBOHKD010000244.1:0-3079 GCA_050728895.1 Aestuariivirga sp. | reverse complement strand
TTCATTCATCTTTCAGCCGCCCGATGGGTGCGGCCGCTGCCGCTCGCCAATGGCCGCCACGTCTTTCCCGATGAGCTTGCGGGGTGAATTTTGCATCCCTGATTTTTCCCGTCCTGCGGCCGCTGCTCCACGGGCTCGACGCCGAAACGGCCCATGATCTGACCCTCCGTATGCTGAAGATGGCGCCCCGGACCCGCCCGCCCGCGGGCAATCCAGCTCTAAAGGTCAGGGTCTTCGGGCTGAATTTTCCCAATCCGCTGGGGCTTGCGGCGGGCTTCGACAAGAATGCCGAAATAGCCGATGCCATGCTGGATTTGGGCTTGGGCTTTGCCGAGGTAGGAACGCTGACACCGCGCCCGCAGACGGGCAATGCGCGTCCGCGCCTCTTCCGTCTGGCGGAGGATGGCGCGGTAATCAATCGCATGGGCTTCAACAACCAGGGCCATGCCGCGGCCTTGGCGCGCCTTGCAACACGCCGGTCCGGTGCGGGCATCGTGGGCGTCAATCTCGGTGCCAACAAGGATTCGAGGGACCGGATCGCCGATTACGTTGCGGGCATTGGTGCATTTTCCAGTGTCGCCGATTATTTCGCCGTCAATGTCTCCTCGCCCAACACGCCGGGTCTTCGCGGCCTTCAGTCGCGGAGCGAACTGCAAGCTTTGCTCGAACGCCTGAATGAAGCGCGTGCCAAACAGAAGCGGCGCCCGCCAATGCTGCTGAAAATTGCGCCCGATCTTGCTCCCGATGAACTCGAAGACATAGCGCTCTGTTGCGGCCATGGCGCGGTCGATGGCATCATCGTGTCGAACACCACCCTATCAAGACCGGGTTTGCGTTCCACTCATGCCGGAGAAGCAGGCGGACTTTCCGGCACTCCGCTGTTTGCGCTCTCGACCCGCCAACTCGCCCGTCTCTATCTCCTGACTGGGGGTAGGATTCCATTGATCGGCGCTGGCGGCATCGGCAATGCCGAACAGGCCTGGACCAAGCTGCTTGCCGGAGCGAGCCTGCTGCAACTTTATTCCGCTCTCGTCTACAAAGGTCCGGGCCTGATTGCCGAAATCTTGCAAGGGCTGGCCGCCAAGCTGGAACAATCCTCGCTCACGGAAATCGTCGGCAGCGAGGCGGCAAGCCTGGCTCACCAGGGAGGGAGCGGCACATAGGCGTTGAAGAGCTTTTCGGTTGTGCCATTCATCTGCAACCGGTCGAGGGCCACATCGAAGGCATCGCGGATGTCGGCGCGGTCGCTCCGCACCAGGAAAACGAGGTTGCGGCTGAAGGTTTCAAAATCGGAATAGGCTCCGCCAAGGATTTTGCAGCAATCGCGCGAGGCCGCACCCGTAATCCAGTAGATGAGCCGCAGATTGTCGGCAAAGAGCACATCGACAGCACCGGTGCGTAAAGCTTCCTGGGCCTGCGCCTCGGTGTCGAAAGGCAGCACCTCGGAGCTTGCGTAATGGGCCGAGAGCCAGGCTGCATGGGCGGTTCCGGTCACCGTGGCGATCCGTTTGCCGGCAAGACTGCGTGCATCGCTTCCCTTGAGGGGGTTGCCGCTCTGGACCGCGAAGCGTCCGAAGCTTCGAAACCACGGCCTGGTGATCACGGCCTTGGCCAGGGCGTTCTCGTCGATACGGGGCCCTGAAACGATGACATCGCCCTGCGCCCCGGCAAGTGCCGGGAGCAACTCGGGCAGGGGCTTCAGCACCACTTCGCATTTGATCTTGATCTCGGCACAGGCGGCCACCGCAAGCTCGACGGAGAGCCCCGCGGGCACACCCGTGCGCGAAGCAAAGCTGAAAGGCGGAAAATCCGCATCCGCCAGAAGGCGAAGGGTCAAGCTTTCCGGAAAGGCCGGCATCTTTGCCTCGCTCTGAACTTTCCGGAACTTGGGCAACTTGTAACCGGCCGGATCCTCTCCGTGGGACGAGGGAATTGCAACCAGAACGAGGATCAGAACCCAAAGACACAGCCGCAAGGTGCTTGTCGCGTTGACGTAAGGAAGCTTCATTGGTTGACGCAAAGGAAAACAGCCTTGTCTCGCGAGCCTGCCTTGAGCCTCGGGGAAACCCATCAGCCGATTGGGTTCCACGAGCGATATGACGGCAGGATAGCGGCACAACCGCCTGATGTCTTGCCCCGATTGCCGGTCGAGGCTTTAGCCGATGCACTCCGCCGCCTGCCGCGTGAGGAATTCGAATTTGCCCTCCGCCACAAGATCCTGCCGATCGTGTCCCTTCCGGGCCTTGTTCTCCATGCGGTTTGCGGGCCGGCGGCCAAGATGCTGGCGGAGGCGGAAGGCCGCAAAATCGTGGCCGAGGCCGACGCGGCCTCGTTCCTGGAGGCCGTGCGCGCTACCCACGGACCCATGCTGCTGCGCGAGGCAACCCATGGTTTGGCACTCAACCATCCGGATAAATCGGCAAGCCGCCGCCTGACGTATCCCCAGATTGCCGTGGGCGCGATGCTTGGCCTCGTAGCGATTGGCGCCTGCTTCCTGCTGCCCGGCCGCTTCATATGGGTTTCGGCAAGTTTGCTTGGCGGGCTGTTCTTCCTCGCGGTCATCGCACTTCGCATTCTTTGCCTCTTGCCGCCGCTCCCCAAGCGCCGCGAGCAAGCCCGGCGGCTCAATGATGCGGAGCTTCCAGTCTATTCGGTTCTGGTTCCGCTGTTCCGCGAGGCCTCGGTATTGGGCCAGTTGTTGCGCGCACTCATGGAACTCGATTATCCGCCGGAAAAACTCGATATCAAACTTATTCTCGAAGAGAGCGACATTTTGCTGCAACGCGCCGTTATGAGCATCCGCCTGCCGCCGCAGTTCGAGGTGATCGTGGTGCCGGGCGGACTGCCGCAAACCAAGCCCCGCGCGCTCGTTTACGCGCTTCGCTTCGCGCGGGGGAATTTGCTCACGATTTTCGATGCCGAGGATATTCCCGAGCCCGGCCAACTCCGCCTCGCCGCTGAAACTTTCGCGGCACTCCCTCGTGACGTCGCCTGCCTGCAAGCGCAACTGGCCTTTTACAATCCGAATGAAAACTGGCTCGCCCGCCAGTTCACCATCGAATATGCGACTCTGTTCGGA
>JBOHKD010000243.1:0-3082 GCA_050728895.1 Aestuariivirga sp. | reverse complement strand
ACAGGGCCCGGCGCATTCTTGGTAACGCCTCGCTAACCATCCCGGACTAATACTGGGTTTCCATGCAGATGAGCGCCCAAGCCTATTCGGCCTCCCCGCCACCCCCGCCACCGCCCGGAGGCCACATTCCTGCGTCTCTGACCGAGGACATGTTTCTCGGTGGCAAACTGAGTGTCTTACAGCCGGAAAAGGGCTATCGCGCCGGCATCGACGCGGTCTTCCTCGCGGCGACGATTCCCTGCGCGGCCGGTGAAAGCGTCTATGAGGCCGGGATCGGCACGGGTGTAGCAGCCCTTTGCGCGCTGGCCCGCAATCCCGGCATCCATGTGACGGGGATAGAGGTCGCTGCCCGCTATGCCCTGCTTTGCCAGGAGAACGCCAAGCGCAACGGTTTTGGCAGCAATCTCCGCGTAATCAACGCCGACGTGAAGGAAGCACTGCGCAAAGACTTGGCCACCATGCCCTCGCACGGCTCCTTCAACCATGCCTTCGCCAATCCGCCCTATTTCGAGGACGGCAAGGGAACAGCCTCGCCCAATCTGCTGAAAGCCCAGGCGCATGCCTTCGGTCCAGGCGACCTCGACCTGTGGCTCAAGGTGTTGCACACCATGGTCACCCTGCGCGGCACCGTCACCATCGTCCATCGAACCGAAACTCTTGGCAAGATTTTGAGCGTGATGGAAGACCGCTTCGGCGACATTCGGATTGCTCCCCTCTATGCCCGCGAGGGCACCGCCGCCTCGCGCATCATCGTCCAGGGTGTCAAGGGCTCCAAGGCTCCCATGCAGCTTCTCCCCGGCCTGATACTGCACGACCAGAATTCGCAATTCACCGCCGAGGCCAACTCCATCCTCCGCGACGGCATGGCCTGGCGGTTGTGCTAAGCTTGCCGGAATGAGCCCCGGCCCCTATTTGAGGGGCATGGCCAAGCCCACCTTCCCCTCACGTTTGATCCCGCCGCGCTGGCGCAAATCCGTTCCCATCGTCCACCACGTGCGCCTGCAGGGCGCGATCGGCATGGGCACACCCTTCAAGCCTCCGATCACCGCCAAGGACAGCGAAGATGTTCTGGAGCGGGCCTTTTCCCGCAAAGGTGTGGCCGCCGTGGCGCTTTCGATCAATTCACCCGGCGGCTCGGCCGTCCAGTCGGCGCTCATCCACGCGAGAATCCGGGCGCTGGCGGTGCGTCACAAGATTCCCGTCTATGTTTTTTGCGAGGATGTCGCGGCCTCGGGCGGCTATTGGCTCGCCTGTGCCGGCGATGAAATCTATGCCGACGACAGCTCGGTCATAGGTTCGATCGGGGTGATCGCCGCGGGCTTCGGTTTTGTGGAAGCGATTGAAAAACTCGGCATCGAGCGGCGCGTCCACACAGCGGGCGACAACAAATCGGTCCTCGATCCCTTCCAGCCTGAAAAGAAAGAAGATGTCGAGCGCCTGCTGGCCTTGCAGGCCGATGTGCATGACGCCTTCAAATCGCTGATCCGCTCGCGGCGGGAGGGCAAGCTCAAGGGCGAGGAGAAGGAGCTGTTCTCCGGCGCCTTCTGGTCGGGCCGCCAGGCGCTGGAGAAAGGCCTGATCGACGGCATCGGCCATCTTCATGACGTATTGCAGCGCAAATTTGGCGACAAGGTCGTGATCCGCAACCTGTCGCCCCGATCCGGATGGGGAATGCGGCGGCTGGGATTTGGTCTGGGTGGAGACGTGGCGGAGTCCGTCATCGAGACCATGCAGGTTAAGGCACTGTGGTCGCGTTTCGGCTTGTGAAGGAGGTTTTGGATGTTTCCGTTGAAGATCGTAACCCTCATGCTGGCCGGACTTGTCACCCTGCTGGCGCTCCGGCTTGTAGCCGCCGCACTGAACGGTGCGGGCGTCAAAGTGAAAGCAAAACAGCCTGAGAGCGTGAAGCCCGTGACGCGGCTTGCCCAGGATCCCCGCACCGGAGTCTATTATCCCGAAGAATAGCGGTCTCTTCTCTTTAGCTTGACCCCTGGAGCCTGTTGCGGCAATGCCTGACGCATGGCTCTCAATCCCAGGGGCTCTTTTCAGGATCTGATTCTCACACTCCATCAATACTGGAGCGGCAAGGGCTGCGTCATTCTCCAGCCCTATGACATGGAAGTGGGTGCCGGCACTTTCCATCCGGCGACGGCCTTGCGCGCCATTGGGCCCAGGCATTGGAAGGCAGCCTATGTACAACCCTCGCGCCGCCCCAAGGATGGCCGTTACGGTGAAAATCCCAATCGCCTCCAGCACTATTACCAGTATCAGGTGATCATCAAGCCTTCGCCGCCGGATTTTCAGGAACTCTATCTGGGTTCGCTCGCGGCCATCGGCATCGATCCTCTGCTGCACGATATCCGCTTTGTCGAGGACGATTGGGAAAGCCCGACACTGGGCGCCTGGGGGCTCGGCTGGGAGGTCTGGTGCGACGGCATGGAAGTCTCGCAATTCACCTATTTTCAGCAGGTCGGCGGCGTCGATTGCCGCCCGGTGACGGGCGAGATCACCTACGGGCTCGAACGGCTCGCGATGTATATCCAGGGCGTCGATAACGGCTTCGATCTCGTCTACGGCGGCGAAAAGCCGGACGGCGCGCCCTTCACCTATGGCGATGTCTTTCACCAGCAGGAGGTCGAGTTCTCCGCCTATAATTTCGAGCTCGCGAACACGGAAGTTCTGCTCGGCCAGTTCCGCGAGGCGGAGGCCGCGTGCGCGGCCATTCTCGAAGCGGGCGAGAAGGCGGGAAAATCCTACGCGCTCCCCGCCTATGACCAGTGCGTGAAAGCCTCGCACCTCTTCAACCTTCTCGATGCACGCGGCGTCATCTCGGTAACCGAGCGCCAGGCCTATATCCTTCGCGTCCGCGATCTGGCGAAAGGCTGTTGCGAGGCGTGGGTAAAAACCTCGGGCGGTGGTGGCGCCTGACCATGCCCGAACTCCTGCTTGAACTTCTCTCCGAGGAAATTCCCGCCCGTATGCAACAGAAGGCGGCGGAGGATTTGCAAACCGCTGTCACCAACGGCCTGGTGGAAGCCGAGCTGAACTTTGTGTGGTCAAAGGCTCATGGAGGCCCCCGCCG
>JBOHKD010000242.1:0-3088 GCA_050728895.1 Aestuariivirga sp. | reverse complement strand
CATCTATCCATGGACACCGGCTGGAGTTTACCCTCGGACTTGATCCGGGGGCCGGGGTGACGATCGTGGGTTGGTCTATTACAATGGACCGCGGTCTGTGCTCAAGCTGACGAGCGTGGAAACGGAATCGATTTCCCCGTGCAAGTCCCGCCAACCGGACATATCGCGAGCATCGCGTAACCGGCGCGAATGACCTCAAGCGGCCGAACCCGGCTTACTTATCAAGCGGGATGATGTCTGCAAGCAGATCCTTCGAATCGACCTGTTCACCAATTTTGACGTGGAGCTTTTCAATTATTCCGGGCCGCTCAGCCACAACCGCCATCTGCATTTTCATGGCTTCCAGGTTAAGGATGACATCCCCTTTGGCAACCTTCTGCCCGGCGATCACGGCAACCGACACCACGAGCCCCGGCATGGGAGCCGCCAAGTGCGCAGGATTTTGCGAGTCGGCCTTGTGCCGCGCTTCCCTTGTCGGCTTGCGCGAACGATCGGGAACCCGGACAGGACGAGGCTGGCCATTGAGTTCAAAGTAAACCGTCACCTGCCCGTCTTCATCCGGTTCACTCGTGGTGAGGTGGCTCACGACGAGTGTTTTGCCCTTGCCGATGTCGATGGTGAATTCTTCATTTGGCGGAAGACCATAGAAAAACACATTCGTGGGCAAAGGAGAGAGATTGGAATAGGCCGCCTGTACCCGCGCAAAGTCGGTAAAGACCCGTGGATACATAAGATAGCTCGCAAGCTCCTCGTCACTCAAACTCCGGGTGGCCTTGGTCTCGGCAATGACGCGCTGATGGACAAGATCGGCGGGCGGCAACACGGCACCGGGCCGCCCGGTGAACGGCGCTTCTCCCTTGAGAATCTTCTTCTGCAAAGCTTCGGGGAACCCGCCGGGCGGTTGCCCGATCTCGCCTTTGAACAGCGATACAACCGACTCGGGAAAAGCAATTTCCTTGGCAGGGTCGAGGATATCTTCCGCCGTCAGATTGCCAGTGATCATCATCAGCGCCATGTCGCCCACAACCTTCGACGATGGCGTTACCTTCACGATATCGCCAAAGAGAGTATTCACCTCCGCATAGGCTTTGCTTACATCGTGCCAACGCTCTTCGATTCCGAGCGAACGGGCCTGTTCACGCAAGTTTGTGTATTGGCCACCGGGCATCTCATGGCGGTAAACATCCGCGGTGCCCGAATGAATGTTGCTCTCGAAACCCACATAGAGTTCACGCACGCGGCTCCAATACTCCGAAATTGTTTCGAGCGCCTCGGGATCGAGGCCTGTGTCGCGAGGGGTGCCGCGCAGCGCCGCAACAATGGAACCCAGGGGTGGTTGGGAGGTGAGGCCACTCATGGAATCCATTGCCGCATCGACGGCGTCGACACCCGCCTCCGCTGCCGCAAGCACGCTAGCGGCAGACAGACCGCTGGTGTCATGGGTGTGGAAGTGAATAGGGATGGAAAGTTCTCGCTTCAGCGTCGAGAATAACAGCTGTGCGGCGGCGGGCTTGAGCAGTCCCGCCATATCCTTGATACCGAGAATGTGCGCTCCCTCGCGTTCCAGTTCACGGGCGATCTTCACATAGTAATCGAGATCGTATTTGGGCCGCTTGGGATCGAGAATATCGCCGGTATAGCAAACGGTGGCTTCAAGAATTTTTCCCGACTTGAGCACCGCATTCATCGCAATCTTCATGTTCTCGACCCAATTCAGGCTATCGAACACGCGGAAAATGTCGATGCCGGCGCGGGCCGCCTGTTCGACAAAATAGGTGACAACATTGTCGGGGTAATTCGTATAACCGACTGCGTTTGCCGAGCGGAACAGCATCTGAAGCAGATGATTAGGCATGCTTGCGCGCAGCTTGGCCAAGCGCTCCCACGGGTCTTCATACAGAAACCGCATGGCAACGTCGAAGGTCGCCCCGCCCCAACACTCCACCGAGAAGAGGTCTTTGAGCAGCACGGAATAGGCCGGTGCAATCCGTGCGATATCATAAGTGCGCATGCGAGTGGCAAGCAGCGACTGGTGGGCATCGCGCATTGTGGTGTCGGTGATGAGCAACTTTGTTTGCGCCTTCATCCAGTCCGCGACAGCCTTGGCTCCCTTCTTGTCCAATAGCTGTTTAAGGCCGGGATCCGGGTTAACCCCCCGCATGTCCGGTGCCTTGGGCGGATGGAGCCGCTTTGGCTTCGGCCGGCCTTTCACTTCCGGATGGCCATTGACGATAACATCACCGACGAATGTGAGAAGTTTGGTTGCCCGGTCGAGGCGAAGTGGCAGGTCGAAGAGTTCGGGCGTTTCATCGATGAAGCGCGTGGTATAATCGCCGGCCGGGAATTTGGGGTGGGCAATAAGGCCTTCGACAAATTGCAGATTGGTTGAAACGCCGCGAATGCGAAATTCGCGCAGTGCACGGTTCATGCGGGCAATGGCCTCTTCGGGTGTCGATCCCCACGCCGTAACTTTCTCCAGAAGCGAGTCATACCAGCGTGTCACGACGGCGCCGGAATAGGCCGTGCCGCCGTCGAGCCGGATGCCGAAGCCCATTGCCGAACGGTAAGCTTTGATGCGTCCGTAATCCGGAATGAAACTGTTGAGGGGGTTCTCGGTCGTTATCCGGCATTGCAAGGCGTGGCCATTCAGCCTGATATCCGCTTGTAGAGGAACGCCCGTCTCCGCTGTGCCGAGCCTTCCACCCATCGCAATGCGGATTTGAGCCTTTACAATATCGATACCGGTCACGACTTCCGTCACCGTATGCTCGACCTGAATACGGGGGTTCACTTCGATGAAGTAAAATTGGCCGGAATCCCGGTCCATGAGATATTCGGCTGTTCCGGCATTCACATAATTGGCGGCGCGAGCCAATCGCAATGCTGATGCTGCGAGGTCTTGCCGCTGTGCATCGGTAAGATAGGGTGCTGGTGCACGCTCCACGACCTTCTGATTGCGCCGCTGCACCGTGCAGTCCCGCTCGAAGAGGTGATAGATGCTGCCGTGAGTGTCGCCGAGGAGTTGGACTTCCACATGCCGGGCGCGCTCCACAAGTTTTTCAATATAGACCTCGTCCTTGCCAAAAGC